>NZ_JBEXRZ010000007.1:0-80271 GCF_040613325.1 Streptomyces sp. NPDC006283
GCCCTCATGCCGGCCGGTTTCGTCACCCGGACCGGCCTGCGCCGGCTGCCGGACCTGATGCGCTATCCGACAGGGACGCCGGCCTCGAGGTTGAGTACCGTGCTGCGTTCGCGGGCTCGCAGGGCCCAGCGCAGTCGTTCGTAGCGGGCGGGCGGCAGCAGGTCCGCCGCCTCCTGTTCGGCGACGAACTTCCAGCCGCGCAACTCTGAGCCGGGGAGCAGGACACGCGCGGCGTCGGCGTCCGCGAGCCGGCCGCCGTCGAAGAGCAGCCGCAGTCCGCCGTAGCCGGGCGGACGCGGGGGTTCCCAGTCGACGACCAGCAGCCGGGGTACGGCGGTGAGTTCGATGCCGAGCTCCTCCGTGACCTCGCGCATGCCCGCCCGGGCCGGTGCTTCGCCGCGCTCGACGACGCCGCCGGGGAATTCCCAGCCGGGTTTGTAGGTCGGGTCGACGAGAAGTACCCGGTCGTGCTGGTCGAAGAGGAGCACGCCGGCGGCGAGCGTCTCGCCGGTCGGCTCCGGGGTCTGAACGATGTCGCTGACCGTTGCCGAGCCCGTGCGTACGGCTTCGGCCACGGCGGCGGCCGTCTCCTGCGTGCCGAGCCTGCTGTTGTCGATCAGATGGGCGTCGGCGGTGAGCCAGCCGAGCGCGGCCTGGTAACGCTCGATGTTGCCGAACGCCCACCGGCGCGTGCGCTCGCTCTCCGCCGGGTCGTCCTCGAAGGCCTCACGTCCGGCGATCCGAGCGCGCAAAATCGTTTCGTCAGGCGCCAACAGCACATGCCGCACGGCTATCCGGCGGGCGGCGAGCCCGCCGAAGATCTCGTCCCGGTAGTCCTGCCGCAGCAGGGTCATGGGGGCCACCAGCACGCCGCCCACCTCGGCGAGCAGCGCGGCGGCCGTGTCCACGACGAGCCGCCGCCAGATCGGCAGATCCTGGTAGTCGCCCACCTCGGCCAGGCGTTTGGCGGGCAGCAGGCGGCGCATGCCGCTGCCGATCAATTCGGGGTCGAACAGCGTGCTGTTGGGGATCAGGTCGATCAGTTCGCGCGCGGTGCTGCTCTTGCCCGCACCGAACGCACCGTTGATCCAGACGATCACGGGTCCCCCTCTTCCGTAGCCGACAGTGGATTGCCCGCAACACCCTGCCACGGAAACGCCGCACCGGAACCGGTTGGCCGATCACACACCCCAACTGTGGCCGGGCCGTGACACCCGCCGCGCAGCGTCGTTGGAGCGGGAGAGACAAGGGGGTGCGTCATGCGCCGCACGGTGTTGGAGAAGTTCCCCGCGGGTGATCCGCGCGGCAGTCGGCAGGCGGAGGAGTACGCCCGCCACCGCAGGGACGAGGGCTTGGCGGCCGAAGTCGTCATGGACCTGGAGTCGGACGCGTTCCTGGTCGTGGTCCCCCAGCAGCAGGGCTCGGACCGCGGGTGGTGAACCCGCGGGGCTCGGTTTCCTCCGCCTGGTGGTGACCGACGCGCGACGGCGTGGGCGACTACCACGACGGTGCCTTCCCGGCGGCCCCCACGACGCCCCCGGGGCGCAGCGCCCTGGACCGCAAACGCCGCGGAACCCAACGCCGCGCACCACGAAGCCCCCGGGGCGCAGCGCCCCCGCGTCCCGTCAGGCGCGTCCCGCGGGAATCGCCCGGGACTCACGCCCCAGCATCGCCGCGGCCGCCGCACCGACCAGCCCGGCATCCGTCCCCATCAGAGCCGGTGTCACGCTCAGGTGCCGCACGAAGGACAGCGTCGCGTAGTCCCGCAGGGCGCGGCGCAGCGGGGCGAAGAGCACTTCGCCGGCCCCGGCCACTCCCCCGCCGATCACGGCGATCTCGATCTCGACGAGCGTCGCCGTGGCGGCGATCCCCGCGGCGAGCGCCTGAGCAGCCCGCTCGAAGGAGGCGACGGCGATGGCGTCGCCGGCACGCGCGGCGGCGGCGACCGCTGCGGCGGAGGTGTCCTTGTCCGGCCCGGGGCGCCATCCGTTCTCCAGCGCCCGGCGGGCGATGTTGGGTCCGCTGGCGATGCGCTCCACACATCCCCGGGCCCCGCACGGGCACAGGTCGCCGTTGAGGTCGACGCTGATGTGGCCGATGTGGCCCGCGTTGCCGGTGGGTCCGGCGTGCGGCGTGCCGTTCAGCACCAGACCGCCGCCGACGCCGGTGGAGACGACCATGCACAGCGCGTTGTCGTGGCCGCGTGCCGCGCCCTGCCAGTGTTCGGCCGCGGTCATGGCGACCCCGTCGCCGACCAGCGTGATGGGCAGACCGCCCACGGCCCGGGACACGCGGTCGACGAGCGGAAAGCCGCGCCAGCCGGGCACGTTGACCGGGCTGACCGTACCGGCGGAGGCGTCGACGGGCCCCGCGCTGCCGATGCCGAGCGCCGTCGCCCTCGGCCACAGCGGGGAGGCGGTCAGCTCGGCGAGAACGTTCTCGACCGCGTGCATCACCGTGTCGCCGTCTTCGCGGGCGGGTGTGGGGCGCTGCGCGCGGAGAAGGATCGCGCCATTGCCGTCCACCAGCGCGCCGGCGATCTTGGTGCCACCGATGTCGAGCGCGGCGACGAGGCTGTTATGCATCGGTACGGGATCCCCCGGAGCTGTCGGACCTGCGGTTTCGATAACAGTCTCCATTCCCCTGACAACGTTGTCCAGGGCCTATGCTCGACGCCACACGCTACCTATACGACGATCGTGACCGCCGAGACCCAGACAGGACAGCGCACTGTGGCCGATTCGACCCGTCCCCTGCCGCCCCCGGGCAGCCCTCGCGGCCCCGAGCCCCGCTACGGGAATCGGCCCACGATGAAGGATGTCGCCGCGCGGGCCGGAGTCGGACTGAAGACGGTTTCCCGCGTGGTCAACGGCGAGCCAGGCGTCACCCCGGACACCGAGCGCCGGGTGCAGGAGGCGATCGAGTCGCTCGGCTTCCGCCGCAACGACAGCGCCCGTGTGCTCCGCAAGGGGCGCACCGCCTCCATCGGCCTGGTGCTGGAGGACCTCGCCGACCCGTTCTACGGCCCCCTCAGCCGTGCCGTCGAAGAGGTCGCCCGCGCCCACGGCGCACTGCTCATCAACGGTTCCAGCGCCGAGGACCCGGACCGCGAGCAGGAGTTGGTGCTGGCGCTGTGCGCCCGCAGGGTGGACGGCCTGATCGTGATTCCCGCCGGACACGACCACCGCTACCTGGAACCCGAGATCAAGGCGGGCATCGCGACGGTGTTCGTCGACCGCCCGGCCGGCCGGATCGACGCGGACGTGGTGCTTTCCGACAGCTTCGGCGGCGCGCGGGCGGGCGTGGCGCATCTGATCGCGCACGGTCACCGGCGGATCGCGTTCATCGGGGACCAACCGCGTATCCACACCGCCGTGGAGCGGCTCCGCGGCTACCGTGCCGCCATGGAGGACGCCGGTCTCGAGATCGACGACTCGTGGGTCGCGCTCGGCTCGACGGCTCCGGAGCGGGTGCAGGCGGCCGTCACCGCGGTGCTCGAAGGGCCCGAACCGGTCACCGCGATCTTCGCCGGCAACAACCGCGTCACCGTGACGGCGGTCCGCGCCCTCGCGACGTACGAGAAGCGCATCGCCCTGGTCGGGTTCGACGACATCGAGCTCGCGGACCTGCTCGGCATCACCGTCATAGCCCAGGACGCCGCGGCGCTCGGGCGCACCGCGGCCGAGCGGCTGTTCCGCCGGCTCGACGGGGTGAACGAGGAGCCGGCCCAGACGGCGCTGGAGACGGTGCTGATCCCGCGCGGTTCGGGGGAGATCCCCCCGGCGTCGTGATCCGGTGCGGCGGGCCCGGTCGGCAGACCGGCAGGCCCGGCACGGGCTGATCGCCGAGCCTCGACCCATGACTTCGGCGTCTTCATGAGCGTCGATCCGGTGTTCGCGGCCGGTGGCAGGGACGCTCGTCAGCGACCAGCACCTCTGCCTCACCTCGTGGCCGGCCGTCACCGCGATCGCCACCGCCGACGCGGTCGCCCTGGGCACGGGCGCCGGAGGGCGCAGGGGTGGTAGCCGCACGACCGCGAACGCCCCGCGTCGTGACAACGGTCGCGACGCGGGGCAGCAGGAAGTGTCACCCGGCCGTGGCAGTCAGGTCGCCGCGCCGGGGCCGGGCGAAGCCGTCGAGATCGGCGCGGGTCAGGCCTGTCAGGCGGGCGACTTCCGCAGTGTCCAGGGCGCCGCAGTCGATGCCGCGCAGCAGGTAGGAGCTCAGGGCCTTGGCGGTGGCGGGCTCGTCCATGACGTCGCCGCCGGCGTGGTTGGCGTAGGCGGCGAGCCGGGCCGCGGCCTGCTCGAAGCCCTCGCGGTAGAAGGCGAACACGGCGGCGTAACGGGTGGGCAGGTGGCCGGGGTGCATGTCCCAGCCCTGGTAGTAGGCGCGGGCGAGTGCGCGACGGGTGAGGCCGTAGTGGAGCCGCCAGGCGTCGTGGACCTTCTCGGTCGGGCCGACGGGCAGGACGTTGGTGGATCCGTCGGAGACGCGTACGCCGGTGCCCGCGGCGGCGACCTGCATGACCGCCTTGGCGTGGTCGGCGGCGGGGTGGTCGCTGGCCTGGTGGGCGGCGCTGACGCCGAGGCAGGCGCTGTAGTCGAAGGTGCCGTAGTGCAGTCCGGTGGCGCGACCCTCGGCCGCGTCGATCATACGGGCGACGGTGGCGGTGCCGTCGGCGCCGAGGATGGACTGGCTGGTCTCGATCTGGATCTCGAACCCGATGCGGCCGGGCTCCAGACCACGGGCCTTCTCGAACGCCTCGACCAGCCGCACCATGGCGGTGACCTGCTCCGTGTAGGTGACCTTGGGGAGGGTCAGTACGAGCCCGTCGGGCAGTTCGCCGCGCTCCGTCAGGCCGGTGAGGAAGACGTCGAGGGTGCGGATGCCGCGGCCCCGTACGGCGGCCTCCATGCACTTCATCCGGATCCCCATGTACGGGGCGGCGGTGCCCTGTTCGTACGCCTCTGAAATGAGCCGCGCCGCGCGTGCGGCGTCGGCGTCCTCGTCGTCGCCCGCGTAGCCGTCCTCGAAGTCGACGCGCAGGTCCTCGATCGGCTCGTGCTCCAGCTTGGCGCGGACGCGCGTGTACACCGGCTCCGCGAGCTCGTCCGCGAGGCCGAGGACGCGCGCGAAGGTGCGGGCGTCGGGAGCGTGCTCGTCGAGTGCGGCGAGTGCCTTGTCGCCCCACGAGCGGATCGTGCCGGCGGTGAAGTCGTCGCCGGGGACGTAGACGGTGTGGACGGGCTGGCGCGTGCCGGGATCCCCGGGGTAGCGGCGGGCGAGTTCCGCGTCCACCGTCGCCAGGGAGGCGCTGATGCCCTCGCTGACCGCGCCGGCGAGGCTCGTCGCCACCTTCTCCTGCTGACCCATTCCCACACCCTCCGCACACTTCGGGATCCGTGGTTTCCGCATCACGGATTCAACATTCTGTTGAATGAAGTTAATGCGGCGCCGTGATCTGCGTCAATGGTGCGCCTCAACGGACCGGGGCCGCGCGGTGAAGATCACCACGCGGCCCCGGGCCGGACGATGCGCAGATCAGCCCTTGCGGGTCTTGACCTCGTCGGTCAGCTGCGGGACGACCTCGAAGAGGTCGCCGACCACGCCGTAGTCGACCAGGTCGAAGATCGGGGCCTCGGCGTCCTTGTTGATGGCCACGATGGTCTTCGAGGTCTGCATGCCGGCCCGGTGCTGGATCGCGCCGGAGATGCCGGAGGCGATGTACAGCTGCGGGGAGACCGACTTGCCGGTCTGGCCGACCTGGTTGGTGTGCGGGTACCAGCCGGCGTCGACAGCGGCACGCGAGGCACCCACGGCGGCACCGAGGGAGTCGGCGAGCGCCTCGATGATCGCGAAGTTCTCCGCGCCGTTGACGCCACGGCCACCGGAGACCACGATCGCCGCCTCGGTCAGCTCGGGGCGGCCGGTCGACTCGCGCGGGGTACGCGAGACGATCTTGGTGCCGGTGGCCTTCTCCGAGAACGACACGGCAAGCGCCTCGACGGCGCCCGCGGCCGGGGCGGCCTCCACGGCGGCCGAGTTCGGCTTGACCGTGATGACCGGGGTGCCCTTGGAGACACGGGACTTGGTGGTGAAGGAGGCGGCGAACGCGGACTGCGTCGCGACCGGGCCCTCGTCACCGGCCTCGAGGTCGACGGCGTCGGTGATGATGCCGGAACCGATACGGACCGCGAGGCGGGCCGCGATCTCCTTGCCCTCGGCGGAGGACGGGACGAGCACGGCGGCCGGGGAGACTGCCTCGTACGCGGCCTGCAGCGCGTCGACCTTCGGGACGACGAGGTACTCGGCGAACTCCGGGGCGTCGGCCGTCAGCACCTTCACCGCACCGTGCTCGGCGAGCGCGGCGGCGGTGTTTTCGGCGCCGGCGCCCAGTGCGAGGGCGACGGGCTCACCAATACGGCGGGCCAGCGTCAGCAGCTCCAGGGTGGGCTTGCGGACGGCACCGTCCACGTGGTCGACGTAGACGAGAACTTCAGCCATGGGACTTCTTCTCTCCTGCTTGCGAAGTGTGAAGGGGGCGGTTGGGGCCGAAGCCTTAGATGAACTTCTGGCCGGCCAGGAACTCGGCCAGCTGCTTGCCGCCCTCGCCCTCGTCCTTGACGATCGTTCCGGCGGTGCGGGCCGGACGCTGCGCGGCCGAGTCGACCTTGGTCCAGGCGCCCTCGAGGCCGACCTCTTCGGCGTCGATCTCGAGGTCCTCGAGGTCCAGGGACTCCACCGGCTTCTTCTTGGCGGCCATGATGCCCTTGAAGGACGGGTAACGCGCCTCGCCCGACTGGTCCGTCACGGACACGACGGCCGGCAGCGACGCCTCGAGCTGCTCGGAGGCGGTGTCGCCGTCACGACGGCCCTTGACGGTGCCGTCCTCGACCGAGATCTCGGAGAGCAGCGTGACCTGCGGGACACCGAGGCGCTCCGACAGGATCGCCGGCAGCACGCCCATCGTGCCGTCGGTGGAGGCCATACCGCAGATGACCAGGTCGTAACCGGTCTTCTCGATCGCCTTGGCCAGCACCAGCGAGGTGCCCATCACATCGGTGCCGTGCAGGTCGTCGTCCTCGACATGGACGGCCTTGTCCGCACCCATCGACAGCGCCTTGCGCAGCGCGTCCTTGGCGTCCTCGGGGCCGACGGTCAGCACGGTGACCTCGGCGTCGTCCGCCTCGTCCGCGATCTGCAGCGCCTGCTCCACCGCGTACTCATCCAGCTCCGACAGCAGGCCGTCGACGTCGTCTCGGTCGACGGTCAGGTCATCGGCGAAGTGCCGATCGCCGGTGGCGTCGGGCACGTACTTCACACAGACAACGATCCTCAGGCTCACGCCGGCTCTCCTACTGCATCGTCTCTACTGGACTGCCTTGTGAACGCAGCATAGGCGTCCGATGGGGCGGATCCCGGTCGGGGCGGGCCGCGCTCCGAACGAAATATTACTCGTCAGTACACCCACAGTGTTCCCGCTAAGCAAGCGCTTTGAACTGTGACCTTGACAACGGCATAACCGCTGCGCCACTGGGCTCAGTCCCTCAGCGCGGTGAAGCGTCCCTGGTGGTACAGCAGCGGCCGGCCCCCGCCCGCCGGGTCGCCGACAACGGCCTCGGCGATCACGATGCGATGGTCCCCCGCGGGCACCCTGGCGACGACACGGCACACCATCCACGCCAGCACCCCGTCGAGCACGGGAACGCCCTCGGGCCCTGTGCGCCAGCTCGTGGGCGGCGCGAACCGGTCGGCACCGCTGCGCGCGAAGGTGGCGGCCAGCTCCTGCTGGTGCTCGCCGAGTATGTGGACGCCGACGTGGTCGGCGTTCGCCACGACCGGCCAGCTCGAAGAGCCGGTTCCGACGCCGAAGGAGATCAGCGGCGGCTCCGCGGCCACTGAGGTAAGCGAGGTGGCGGTGAACCCGACCGGGCGTGGGCCGCCCGCGGTGATCACCGCGACGCCCGCCGCGTGCTGCCGGAAAACAGAGCGGAGGAGGTCGGGGGAGGCGAGCCGAGTGGTGCCGAGATCGGGCGATGCCGTCATCGAGGTTTCCTTCTGGGTGTGCGAATCATGCGGCTGTGGCTGCTCGGACAGCCGGACAACGCGCGCTCGCGTTCCGGGCGAGGTCGACATGGACCCGCCCGTACAGAAGGAGTACTGGAGGCACGGGAGCCAGCCTGGCGATACTTGGCGTGCACAGTCAAGTGCGCACAGGGAGGTGCGACCAGCGTCACGGATGCCGCGCCGCCCGTTCGAGCCCATGTCACGGCGCCTGCCGGGTAGGTGTCACACCGCCCGCCCGAGCGCCGCGATGACGTCGGCTCTGCGAGGCGCGCCGGAGGCTCTGGTGACGATCCGTCCGCCCGCGTCGAGGACCAGCACGGTGGGTGTCCTGACGATGCCCAGCCGGCGCACGAGTGCGAGGCGTTCCTCCGCGTCGACCTCGACATGGACGACTCCGTCGACCATGGCGGCGACATCGGCCAGGGTGCGGCGGGTGGCCCGGCACGGCTGGCAGAAGGCGGTGGAGAACTGGACGAGTGTCGCCCGCTCGCCGAGTTCCGCACCCAAGTCCGTTTCATCGAGCCGTCGTTCCGTGCCCGGGTCCGTTTCACCGATCCGCCGTTCCGTGTCCGGATCCGATCCACCACTTCGCCGTTCCGCGTCCTGAGCGCGCACCTTCGTCCTTTCCCTCGCCCCGGGTTCATCCCCAGAACTGCAGCATTCACCTGGCGGCAAGGATTCCCGCGCCCCGAAACCGTACTGGAGTTCCCTGGGACGACGTGATGAGAATCTCGCCTTCGCAGGCCACCAGGGCTGGTCAGTACGCCACACATGGGGGACGATCGCGCTATGCCGCAAACCTACGGCGGCGTAACTTCCACCGGGCGAACCCTCCCCGGGCATGACGAAAGGGTCCTCCCCCCATGGCAGAGCTCGTCTATCGGCCGGTCATCGGCGCCGCTCGTACGATGTTCAAGGCGCTCGACCTGAAGATCGACACTCAGGGGTCGGAGAACATTCCGCGAACCGGCGGAGCAGTGCTGGTCAGCAATCACATCAGCTATCTGGACTTCATCTTCACCGGCCTCGGCGCCCTGCCGCAGAAGCGCCTGGTCCGCTTCATGGCGAAGGACTCCGTCTTCCGGCACAAGATTTCCGGGCCGTTGATGCGGGGCATGAAGCACATTCCGGTGGACCGCAAGCAGGGCGAGGCGGCCTATGCGCACGCGCTGGACTCGCTGCGCTCGGGCGAGATCATCGGCGTCTTCCCCGAGGCGACGATCTCGCAGTCGTTCACGCTGAAGTCGTTCAAGTCCGGTGCGGCCCGGCTCGCCCAGGAGGCCGGTGTACCGCTGATCCCGATGGCCCTGTGGGGCACCCAGCGCCTGTGGACCAAGGGACGGCCGCGCAACTTCAGGCGATCGCACATCCCGGTGACGATCCGGGTCGGCGAGGCCGTCGAGGCACCCGCCGACCAGTACGCGGGCGCGATCACCCGCCGACTCCGTGAGCGGGTGCAGGAGCTGCTCGAGGCGGCTCAGCGCGCCTATCCGGTGCGCCCCAAGGACGCGACAGACACCTGGTGGGTGCCCGCGCATCTCGGCGGTACGGCCCCGACGCCCGCCGAGGTCCGCGAGGCCCACTAGACCACGCGAGGGCGTGTCGGCCCGAGGACCACGGCCGACACGCCGCGGGGCAGGTCAGGCCCGGGGGTGGACGGTGATCCGCGCCCCGGGGCTCAACTTCTCCAGCGATTCGGCGAGTTCGGCGGCTGCGGCCTCGAGCTCGCCGTCCGCCGCCGGGCCCATTCCCTCGAGCAGGAACAGGGCGTTCACCGACTCCTCGGCAAGACGCGTACGCACTCCCTGGCGCCAGTTCCAGCGCCGGCAGGTGACGCCTTCGTCGTCGCACCAGACGACCTCGCCGGCGTCGGGGTGCTCCACGACGCGCTCGCCGCCGGCCATGGTGACGAAGGGCTCTTCGCCGTCGGCCCGTACGAGCCGCATGCCGCCCCTGATGTGGTCGGTGTCCTCACCGCCGACGGGGATCAGATGCGACACGCTGATGGCGTTGTAGAGGTCCACCAGGAGGTTGATCCGGGGCAGCCCGCCGTCGGCGAGCGCCCGCTTGGCCAGCGCCTCGGCGGAGTTGCGGGTGCGGGACGGCTTGGCGCCGAAGGCCGTGTACGCCTGGCGCCAGGCGGCCATGTGCGGGTCCTCGTGCGGAGCGCGTCCGCCGAGCCGGGTCACGAGCCGGCGGGCTGCCTCGTTTAGGAGAGCAGAGCTGTCTGCGCTGCTGGGGCCGTTGACGAGTCCGCGCGCCTCGACGGCGACGTGGGTGAAGCCGGGCGCCAGCGCGCGCACTTCGTCGGACACAGTGAGCTGGAGGGTCATCGCCTGCTTGCCTTCGGCTGTTCGGGGTGCGGTGGGGAGGGGTCTGCCAGGTCTTGAGGACCGGGTCCAGTACAGCATAGAGCACTGGACAGTCCATCATGCTGGACCGCCTTCGAGGCGGGCACAGGAAAACGGCCGATCGACAGTCAATGACTTGTCCGATCGGCCGTCCTCTTGCGCACGCTGGAGCCGTCCTGCCTGTGCACGCCGGGAAATGGGGGCTAGCGCGCCATCTCTTCCTTGAGCGCCTGCACGAAGGAGTCCACGTCCTCTTCCGTGGTGTCGAACGAGCACATCCAGCGCACGTCGCCGGCCGCCTCGTCCCAGAAGTAGAAGCGGAACCGCTTCTGCAGTCGCTCGCTCACTTCGTGCGGAAGGCGGGCGAAGACGGCGTTGGCCTGCACCGGGTAGAGGATCTCCACCCCGTCCACCTGGCGCACACCGGCGGCGAGCCGCTGGGCCATCTCGTTGGAGTGGCGGGCGTTGCGCAGCCACAGATCCTTGGCGAGCAGTGCTTCCAACTGCACCGAGACGAAACGCATCTTGGAGGCGAGCTGCATGGACAGCTTGCGCAGATGCTTCATGTGGCTGACCGCGTCCGGGTTCAGGACGACGACCGCTTCACCGAAGAGCATGCCGTTCTTGGTGCCGCCGAAGGTCATGACATCGACGCCGGCAGCGTTGGTGAACGCCCTCATCGGGACGTTCAGCGAGGCCGCGGCATTGGCTATCCGGGCCCCGTCGAGGTGGACCTTCATGCCGTGGCCGTGCGCGTGATCGACGATCGCGCGGATCTCGTCCACGGTGTAGACCGTGCCGAGTTCCGTGTTCTGGGTGATCGACACCACCTGTGGCATCGCACGGTGCTCGTCGTCCCAGCCCCACGCCTGGCGGTCGATGAGCTCGGGCGTGAGCTTGCCGTCCGGCGTCGGTACGGTCAGCAGCTTCAGGCCGCCCATCCGTTCCGGAGCGCCGCCCTCGTCGACGTTGATGTGGGCGCTCTCGGCGCAGATCACGGCGCCCCAGCGGTCGGTGAGCGCCTGGAGGGCGGTCACGTTGGCGCCGGTGCCGTTGAAGACCGGGAACGCCTCCGCCGTCGGCCCGAAGTGGCTGTGCATGATCCGCTGGAGATGGTCGGTGTACTCGTCCCCGCCGTAGGCGACCTGGTGGCCGCCGTTGGCGAGGGCGAGCGCCGCGAGCACCTCGGGGTGAGCCCCCGCGTAGTTGTCGCTGGCGAACCCGCGCACGGACGGGTCGTGGTGGCGCCTGGCGTCGGTCTTCACGGTTTGGGGGTCAGCCACAGACGCTGTCCATTCACTTCCTGGGCGGGCCGGTCCCAGACTCCGGCGATGGCCTCGGCCAGCTCCGCCACGTCGGTGAAGCCCGCGAACTTCGCATTCGGGCGCTCGGCGCGCATCGCGTCGTGCACCAGTGCCTTGACGACCAGGATGGCAGCCGCCGACGTGAGGCCCTGCTCGCCCCCCGCCTTGCGGAAGGCGTCGGCGAGGGCCAGCGTCCACGCCTCGGCGGCGGCCTTGGCCGCCGCGTAGGCGGCGTTGCCCGCGGTGGGGTTGGAGGCCCCGGCCGCGCTGATCAGCACATAACGGCCCTTGTCGCTGCGCTGCAGCCCTTCGTGGAAGGCCAGCGAGGTGTTCTGGACGGTACGGATCAGCAGCTTCTCGAGCAGCTCCCAGTCCGCCGGGTTGGTCTCGGCGAACGTGGCACTGCCGCGCCAGCCGCCGACGAGGTGGACCAGACCATCGATCCGCCCGAACTCCTTCTCCGTCTTGTCGGCCCAGTCTCGGGCGGCGTCCAGGTCGAGCAGGTCGACGGTGTCACCGGTGACGGTGGCCCCACCGTGGGCGTACCTGGCGGCGTCCACCGCCTCTGCGAGCCGCTGGGGGTCGGCGTCGGAGGCGACGACGATGGCGCCCGCCTCCGCCAGCCTCAGCAGCGCGGCCCGGCCGGCCGGGCCGGCCGCGCCCGCCACTGCGACCACTGCGCCGTCCAGAGCACCGCTGCCGTTGGTCTTCATGGTCGCCTCCTGGATGCGAGAGCTCACGCGGCAGCTCCGGAAGCGGAAGCGGCGGTGATCCCCTTGGTGGAGGCGATCACGTTCTTCAGCTTCTTGGAAAGCGCCTCATAGAACATGCTCAGCGGAAACTCGTCCGGAAGCACGTCGTCGACAAGCTTGCGGGGCGGCTGGGACAGGTCGAGAGCGTCGGGGCCCTTGGCCCAGCGCGAGCCCGGGTGGGGCGCCAGGTAGGTGGAGACCAGTTCGTACGCGGCGAACCAGTGGACCAGCTTGGGGCGGTCGATGCCGTCGCGGTAGAGCTGCTCGATCTCACCGCAGAGCTGGTTGGTGACCTGCGGGGCACGCTCCCAGTCGATCTTCAGGGTGTTGTCCGTCCAGCGGACGACATCGTGCTTGTGCAGGTACGCGAAGAGCAGCTGGCCGCCGAGGCCGTCGTAGTTGCGGACCCGGTCGCCGGAGACCGGGAAGCGGAACATCCGGTCGAAGAGCACCGCGTACTGGACGTCACGGCCGTGCTGGTTGCCTTCGGCCTCCAGCTTCACGGCCTCCTTGAACGCGGTGAGGTCGCAGCGCAGCTCCTCCAGGCCGTACATCCAGAACGGCTGGCGCTGCTTGATCATGAACGGGTCGAAGGGCAGGTCGCCATGGCTGTGGGTGCGGTCGTGGACCATGTCCCAGAGCACGAAGGCCTGCTCGCAGCGCTTCTGGTCGGCCACCATCTCGCGGATGTCGTCGGGCAGCTCCAGGCCGAGCACGCGCACGGCCTCGTCGGTGACGGCGCGGAAGCGGGCGGCCTCGCGGTCGCAGAAGATGCCGCCCCAGGTGAAGCGTTCGGGCGCCTCGCGCACGGCGATGGTCTCGGGGAAGAGCACCGCGGAGTTCGTGTCGTAACCGGCGGTGAAGTCCTCGAAGGTGATGCCGCAGAAGAGCGGGTTGTCGTACCGGGTGCGCTCCAGCTCGGAGAGCCACTCCGGCCACACCATCCGAAGCACGACGGCCTCGAGATTGCGGTCGGGGTTCCCGTTCTGCGTGTACATCGGGAAGACGACCAGGTGCTGAAGGCCGTCCTCGCGGCCCGCGGCCGGGTGGAAGGCGAGCAGCGAGTCCAGGAAGTCCGGCACCTCGAAGCCCGAGCCGGCCCACTTGCGCAGGTCGGCCACGAGGGCGCGGTGGTACGCGGCGTCGTGCGGCAGCAGCGGGGACAGGTCCTCCACGGCGCCGATCACACGGTCAAGGGCGGCCTCCACCGTGGCTCGGGCCGGCGCGTCCTCTGCGTCGAAGTCGATCGAGCCGTCCTTGGACTGCCAGGGACGGATCCGCTCGACGGCATTCTTGAGCGTCGGCCAGCTCGGGTGGTCGATCACCCTGTCGGCCCGGGATATGCCCCCTGTGGCCACGTCCTGCACAAGAATTTCCGTCATGTCACTTCCTTCACGGGAGAACCTCGCGTCAAGACACCGTATCCATGCGCGGTTCTCTCCCACAAGTAGAGGCTTGGGAAATTATCCTGCGCCACCCCCCTGATCGCCGCAGTTTTTGCGGCGAGGGGCCCGCGATACGGTCGCATCGGCGGCTCTGGTCGGGACCACGAGCGATCGCGCCGTCAACCGCCCGAGGACGCGCCCACCCGCGGGTGAAGCGCCCCTACGGCCGGGGCCCGCGGTGCGCGACACGGCCCGGGTGTACGGCTTCCGGACACCCCGTGCGAGAGCGGTTCCGTCACCGGGACAGGCCGTTAGGCTGCGTCCTTACCGCCGGGTGCCAGGCTGCGCCCCGCGGGAGCCGCCGTCGACGGAAGCGAGAGAATCTTGACTTTCCTCACCATCGGTCATCGCGGGGTCATGGGCGTCGAGCCGGAGAACACCCTGCGTTCCTTCGTCCGCGCCGAGCAGTCCGGCATGGACGCCATCGAGCTGGATCTGCACCTGAGCAAGGACGGCGCACTCGCCGTCATGCACGACGCCGACGTCGACCGCACGACCGACGGCAACGGCCCGATCGCCGAGAAGACCCTCGCCGAACTGCGCCAGCTCGACGCGGGCGGGGGCGAGCGGGTGCCGGTGTTCGAGGAGGTCCTCGACGCCGTGAAGTCCCCGCTCCAGGCGGAGATCAAGGACGTGGCCGCGGCGCGCGCGCTGGCCGAGGTGATGCACAGGCGTGATCTGGTGCCGCGTGTCGAGGTGTCCTCGTTCCACGACGAGGCGATCGCCGAGATCTCGGCGCTGGTACCGGGCGTGCGCACAGTGCTGATCGCCAGCCGCTGGGGAGCCGACATCGTGGACCGGGCGAAGGCGGTGGGCGCCCACTGCCTGGCGTTGAACATCCGCCGGCTGACACTGGAGACCGTCGAGCGAGCCCACTCGGAGGGGCTGCGTGTGATCGGCTGGGTGGTCAACACACAGGATCACCTGCGGCTGGTGCGCGCTCTCGAGTTGGACGGCGCGACGACCGACTTCCCCGAGATCCGGCGCACCGGCCGCTTCACGGCCTGACGGCCGCCGTCGTGCGAGGCCTCACCGGCCTCGCACCAGGTCCCCCGCGGGCGCTTCCAACCGCCCTGTACGCGGTTGCTCCCCAGAGGACTTCAACCGCCCTGCACGAGATCCTTCACCAGCAGCTCGAAGGCAAGATCGTCGCGCTGCGGGACACCGAAGCGCTCGTCGCCGTACGGAAAGGGGCTCATCCGGCCCGTACGACGGTATCCGCGGCGCTCGTACCAGGCGATCAGCTCCTCGCGCACGGAGATGACCGTCATGTGCATCTGCGTGACGCCCCATGTCTCCCGCGCGCTGCGCTCCGCCTCCGCGATGATCCGGCGGCCCAGACCGGCGCCCTGGAGCTCGGGGCGCACCGCGAACATGCCGAAGTAGGCCACCTCCCCACGGTGCTCGAGCTGGCAGCAGGCGATCGGCGCGCCGTCCCGTTCGACGATCATCAACCGGCTGCCGGGCGTGGTCACGACCTCGAGGACACCCTGCGGGTCGGTGCGCTGCCCGGCGAGGATGTCCGCCTCCGTGGTCCAGCCCGCTCGGCTCGAGTCACCGCGGTACGCCGACTCGATCAGCGCGACGAGTACCGGGACATCGGCCTGGACCGCGTCGCGGTAGGTGAGTACGCCGGAGTCCTTCGGCGGTGCGGTGTCCATCGGGTGGGCCCTCCGTCTCTCCCGCTGTGCAGAGGACACGACTCTATCCCGCCCGGCGGCCGGCCTTCCCGCCGGTACGACGACCGACTTCACGGCCTCGCGGCCCACGTCGCCCTGCCCCGGAAAACCACGGTTCCCCCCGTGATCGCCCCTGCTGCGTGGGCTCAGCGCCTTGAGCCGGTGAGGCTGTGTCACCTGCCGTCGTCGGCGCCGTCGTCCGCGGCTCCCGGCCGGTCCGCCCGGTGCCGGGTACCGGGCAGGAATTCCTGCACCTTGGCCTTGAAGCCCTGCCGGATCATCGAACCGCGGGCGCTGTCGCCGTGCAGGATCGCGGAGGCCGCGGCCTCGATCTGGCCGAGCGAGGTGTGCGGCGGGATCGGCGGGACGGCCGGGTCGGTGCGGAAGTCGATCACGAAGGGCCGGTCGGCGGCGAGTGCCTGCTTCCAGGCGGCCTGGACCTGCTGGGGATTCTCGACCCGCACCCCCCGCAGACCGATGCGTTCGGCGATGTCGGCATAGGGCAGGTCGGGGATGTGCTGGGACTCCTCGAACTGCGGAGCCCCCGACATGGCCCGCATCTCCCAGGTGACCTGGTTGAGGTCGCCGTTGTTCAGCACCGCCACGATCAGCCTCGGATCGGACCACTCACGCCAGTACTTCGCCGCCGTGACCATCTCCATCATGCCGTTCATCTGCATCGCGCCGTCGCCCACCAGGGCGATCGCGGGACGGTCGGGATGGGCGAACTTGGCTCCGACGGCGTACGGGACGCCGGGGCCCATCGTGGCGAGCGTCCCGGACAGGGAGCCCCGCATCCGGCCGCGGAGCCGCAGATGCCGGGCGTACCAGTTGGCGGCGGAGCCGGAGTCGGCGGTGATGACGGCGTCGTCGGGCAGCATCCCGTCCAGCGCATGCACCACGTACTCGGGATTGATCGGGTCGGCGTCCACGGCGGCCCTGCGCTGCATCACCTCCCACCAGCGGTCGACGCTCTGCTCGATCTCGTCGCGCCAGGCGCGGCTCTGCTTGCGGTGCAGACGCGGCAGGAGGCGCCGCAGTGTTTCGCGGGCGTCCCCGACGAGGTTCACCTCGAACGGGTACCGCAGGCCGATCATGTGCGGGTCGATGTCGATCTGTACGGCCCGCGCCTGGTCGAGCTCGGGCATGAACTGGGTGTACGGGAAGCTCGATCCGATCATCAGCAGGGTGTCGCAGCCCCGCATCAGCTCGTAGGAGGGGCGGGTGCCGAGCAGCCCGATCGCGCCGGTCACATACGGCAGGTCGTCGGGGAGGACGTCCTTGCCGAGCAGGGCCTTGGCGACTCCGGCGCCAAGCACGTCGGCGAGCCGTTCGACCTCGGCGCGTGCTCCGCGGGCACCTTGGCCGACGAGGAGGGCGACCTTCTCACCAGAGTTGAGGATCTCCGCAGCGCGCTCGAGGTCCTCGTCCACGGGCACGGGTGCGTAGCGGCCGGTGCCCATGCTGGAAGGCACCATCTTGAAAGCGTGCTTCGGCGGGGTGTACTCCAGTTCCTGAACGTCCGCGGGGACGATGATCGCAGTCACGGTGCCCCGGGCGTAGGCGGTGCGCATGGCTCGGTCGATGAGGTTGGGCAGCTGTTCCGGGACCATCACGGTCTCGCAGAAGTCGGACGCGACGTCCTTGTAGAGGTTCTGCAGGTCGACTTCCTGCTGGTAGGAACCGCCCATCGCGCTGCGGTTGGTCTGCCCGACGATGGCGACGACCGGGACATGGTCCAGCTTCGCGTCGTAGAGCCCGTTGAGCAGGTGGATCGCGCCCGGCCCCGAGGTGGCGGCGCAGACGCCGGCCTTTCCGGAGAACTTGGCGTATCCGACGGCCTGGAAGGCCGACATCTCCTCGTGGCGGGCCTGCACGAACTTCGGCTTGTTGTCCGCGCGGCCCCATGCGGCCAGCAGTCCGTTGATGCCGTCTCCCGGGTAGGAGAAGACATGCGTCACGTCCCATTCACGCAGTCGCTGAAGGATGTGGTCGGCTACCTTCGTGCTGGCCATCCGGATCGCGCTCCTCACTGTCCGGCCGGGCGGTGTGCGCCGTAGTCTCCTGGCCTGTCCTGGGTAACCGTGGAGCGAGTGCGGGAAACATCGCCTCGTCCGCCAGCGGCAAGACCAGAAAGGGTCGTCCCGAAGCACCGGCGTGCTGACCGTCCGGCACTGGACACCCGGCACGATCGAGTAGCACGCGACTCGGCCTCCGTCGATGTCGGGCCGGTGACGGTGACGGTGACGGTAAGGGTGAGATCGTCGTCCGGTTCGCCGACGGCACGATGCTGGTCGCGCCGGGCCTCTCGGCGCACCGAATCGCACCGGCGACTGCCGCCCATCGCGGGCGGCCACGTGTTCCGGTACGACGCCGCCGCCGAGCTCTGCGGCAGCGAAGCCGCGGTGGTTCGCGCTGACGACCCCTCGAGTGGGCGCCCGTGCCACGGTGAACCCACCCGCAACGCTGCCTGCGGCGTGCGGCAGGATGACAGGTCGCGCCGAGTGGACTCCGTTTGTCCCGACGCGAGGTACAACCGCACTCCCAGCATGCACAGATGACAAGGTGACGATGCATCACATCCGGCTCATAGCGGCAACCCCCGCTCGCGCTCTGCTCCGCGCAACGGGAGGCGATCGGTGAATCGGGACCTCACATGGCACGACGTGACCGTCGCGGGGATCGCGTTGGTCGCCGGCATCGCGGCGGCCCTGTTGCTGCGCGTGATCCTGAAATGGCTCGGCGAACGGGCCGGCAGAACCAGATGGAGCGGTGACGACATCATCGTCGACGCCCTGCGGGCACTGGTCCCCTGGGCCGCGATCACCGGCGGCGCGGCGATAGCGGCGTCGGTTCTGCCGCTCACCGCCAGGGTCGGACGCAACGTCACCATGACGCTCACCGCCGTGCTCATCATGGCTGCGACGCTCACGGTAGCGAGGATCGTCGCCGGTCTGGTGCAGGCCGTGGCGCACTCCAGGTCCGGCGTCGCCGGGTCGGCCACCATATTCGTGAACATCACGCGGGTCGTGGTGTTGGCCATGGGCTTCCTTGTCGTGCTCGAGACCATGGGCGTCTCCATCGCTCCGCTGCTGACCGCGCTGGGTGTGGGAGGCCTGGCAGTCGCGCTGGCTCTGCAGGACACCCTGGCCAACCTCTTCGCAGGTGTGCACATCCTCGCTTCCCGAACGGTGCAGCCCGGGGACTACATCCGGCTCAGCAGCGGCGAGGAGGGCTACGTCGTCGACATCAACTGGCGCAACACCGTGGTGCGCCACATCTCCAACAACCTGGTGATCATCCCGAATTCGAAGCTGTCCGGCACCAACATGACCAACTACCACCGGCCGGAGCAGCAGATGACGCTCAACGTCCAGGTGGGTGTCGGCTACGACAGCGACCTGGACCATGTCGAGCGGGTCACGACCGAGGTCGTCGAGAGCGTGATGACGGACGTCGCCGGCGCCCTGCCCGATCACGAACCGGCCGTTCGTTTCCACACGTTCGGCGACTCCAGGATCAACTTCACGGTGATTCTGGGGGTCGGCGAGTTCAGTGACCAGTACCGGATCAAGCACGAGTTCATCAAGCGTCTGCACCGGCGCTACCGTGCCGAGGGCATCAGCATCCCTGCTCCGACACGGACCATTGCCGTGCGGCAGGGAGAGCTGCCGATCCCCCACCAGCGCCCCGCCGACGAGCCGCTGACCACAGCTGCCCTCGCAGACCCCGGCGTTTGACGCCCGGGGTACGGCGCCGGGCGTCCGGGCTGCTTCTCCTGGACGCCAGGCCCCTGGGTGCTGGTGACGTGCCCATGGCAGTGACGTGTTCGGCGTGCCCGGACGAGGCGCACCGCTGGTACGCCGATGAGCCGCCGCGCTACTCCGTCACTTTCCGGGTCAGGTCCTGCGTCACGCGGGCGAGCCACACGCCGAACTCCTGCCGGTCGTGCTCCTGCCCCGCGCACAGGGCCCTCACCTGCGCATCGGTGAGTCGGTTCGGCTCGTCCTCGGTGAGCAGACCGTTCAGTTCCCGCAGTACGGATGCCAGTCGCACGGCATCGGTGTGCTCGATCGGATCGACTCCGTGCCCGGCCTTCAACGTCGTTGAACCTGGCATCACGCCCTCCTTCCGGCGCCCCCTCCCCAGCAGCGTAGACCTGCCCGACGTGAACCGCCCCCGGCCGGTACGGGGACCGGCGGCCGCACCGCTCTGTCCACGGCCTTCGGTCAACGCACTCGGCCACCTCGTCGATTTCTGCTGCGCTGACCACTCGGCAGCTATGACCCAGGGCCTAGCCACGCTTCTTCTTCGGCCGGTCTCTCCGCCCAGTGGCCCGCGGGGCCGACGGATGCCGGTCGGCGTACGGATCAGCCGGCGCCCCGGCAGGGGCCTCCCGCTCAAGGTCCCGTCTGGTGGCGAGCAGGTCCTTCCGCGCCGCTTCCCCCACCTCGGGGTACTGAGGATCGATGTCCATCAGGGTGTGGGCGAGGATCGCCGCCGCGCAGATCCGCGCGAACCACTTCCGGTCCGCCGGCACGACGAACCACGGCGCCCATTTTGTGCTCGTGGCCGACAGCATCTCGGAGAACGCGTGCTGGTAGTCGTCCCACCGGCGCCGCTCCCGGACGTCGGCCGCGGAGAACTTCCAGTTCTTCTCCGGCAGGTCGATCCGCTTCAGGAAGCGGGTGCGCTGCTCCTCCTTGGACATGTTCAGGAAGATCTTGACCACCTTGAACCCGTTGTCCGTGAGGTAGCGCTCCCAGTTGTTGATCTCCCGGTAACGACGGTCCCAGACGTCCGGCCCGCGCGCGTCGTGCGGCAACTTCTGCCGGACAAGGTTCTCGGGGTGGACTCGGACAACAAGAACCTCCTCGTAGTGCGAGCGATTGAAGATGGCGATCTCACCGCGCCGGGGCAGCCGCTGGACGTAGCGCCACAGGTAGTCGTGGTCGAGTTCCTCGCTGGAGGGCACCTTGAAACTGCTGACCCGCACGCCCTGGGGATTGACGCCGCTCATGACGTGGCGGATCGTCCCGTCCTTGCCGCCGGCGTCCAGTGCCTGGAGACAGAGCAGGACGCCGTACGTGTCCTGGGCGGCCAGCCGCTCCTGGTACTCGGCCAGCAGGGACACCCCGGTCCGCAGCAACTCGATCCCGTCGCGCTTCTTCAGGTCGGCCTTGTAGCGGGGATCGAAGTCCCGGCCCAGGTTCACCTTCGAGCCCGGTTTCACCCGCAGGGGCCCGATGAACTCCGCGATGCGCTCGGCTCGCTCGTCCGCCATCACCGATCAGCCCTTCTCTGCTCCGGGGCGTGCACGGCCTCCAGGGGACCGGGAACGGTCACAGCCCGCATCCCACCCCTTCCGGGGCCGTCGGAGCGTTCGGGCCCGTACGGCCCGGCCCTGCGCCGCCCCCGGGCGGTTGCCGCCGGAGCCCGGGACGACCGCAGTTGCCCTGGCGTCGACGGGCAGACCGGGAGCGGCAGCCCTCGGCGGGAAGGTGCTCACCGACTTGAGGGGCCTGCTCTTCGACCGTCATGGCGTAGTGATCCCATGTCCCACGACCCCCGGACCGCAGCACCTCGCATCCCGCCACAGGCTCGAGGGTTCTCTCGTGCTCATTGTCTGCTTGCGGGGACAAGATCGCCCTCCAAGGGGCGTGCAGATGGGGAGCTGCCTGTTGGATCTTGCCGGCCGGGCGTTCGTGGCAGCCCCGTCGCGGGTGACGGCCGTGGCGGCCCGTCAGGTGCGGCGCTTCGGTGTCGGCTCCGGCTCGGAGGGAAGTGCTGCCGCGCGGCGGGACAGCAGCAGCGGGGGTCGCCAGCAGGAGCACGCCGGCCAGGCCGATGGCTGTCCGCGGGCCGAGTAAACCGCCCAGCACGCCCAATCGCGGCTCCGACGCGCTCCTCGACACCGTCGCCGACACCCCGGCCCTGGCCACCTTCATGGGCGAGCAGACCCGCCTCGTCTGGCCCGCCGACCACGGCCTGCGCCGCATCCCGGTGACCGACCCGACACCCGTCTGCCCGCATGCGCTCCGCTGGCACCGCGACAACCCCCACCCGGCGCCGGTCACCCTCCGCGCCCACCTCGCCGCCACAGCGGCCGGCCACGACACCGCTGGGACCTGGGCACCGGGCTGGGTGCTCCCGCGCTGAACGCCGCCCCGTCCTCGATCATCCTGGGGACGCATCACCCTGACGTCCGACCGCCGCGGCGGAGCTCTGCGCCCTTGTCGCGCTCCCCCTGTACCCCCGTGCGCTCGCGTACGCAGCGCGCCCGGGGGCATCGACTTCTCGACCGACGTGGAACGCCGGCCGAAGGGGGAGGTACGCCGTGCACGGACCAGGGATGTCCGGCTGGCTGCTCATGGTGCTGTGCGCCGCGACCGGGGCCTACTGCCTGCTGCGGATGCGCAGTTGCTCCGGGCCGGCGCGGGAGGCGGCAGGCGCTGAGGCGCTGATGGGTTTCGGTATGGCCGCGATGGCGGTGCCCGCCACCGTGTTCACACCACCCCGGTGGCACTGGGTGGTGTACGCGGCGGTCTTCGGCGCGGCCGCGGTGCACGCGGTGCGGCCGCGGCGGCACGCGGGCCGGCACCTGCACCATTCTGTCGGCTGCCTCGCGATGATCTACATGGCTGCGGCCATGGCCACCGGCGGCGGATCCGGAGGCCACGGCGGTCCGGCGACCGGTGGAGTGCCCGTCGTCACGGGCGCGCTGCTCGTCTACTTCTCCCTGTACGCGCTGAGATCGGGCCCCCGGCTGCTGATACCGCTCACCGCCGCGGGCGGTGGCGCGCTCGCGATGCAGACCTCCCCGGGCTCATCGTCGACGCTCGTGCCTGCCTGCAGAGTCTCGATGGCCATCGCCATGCTGGCGATGCTGCTGACCCTGTGAGCCGCTTCGACGGCCCTGGCTCGGCCGCTCCGCAGGGCCCCGGTCGCGCCGTGGTGTGCGTCACTTGACGTACGCGGCCATACCCGCAAGTAGCCCCGCGCTCATAGGCTGCAACCATGATGGTCTCGCTCGCGCTGCTCATGCTCGGCGCACTGGCCGCCGTCGTCGCACCGCGCCTCCTGTCGCGTGCCGACTGGCCGGAGCGCGAGCCCGTAGTCGCCCTCTGGGTGTGGCAGTGCATCGTGGCTGCCGTGCTGCTGTCGTTCGCGCTGTCGATGACGTTGAGCGCGGCCGCCGCGTGGCAGCTCGTGCGAGGCCATGTCTTCGCGTCCGCGCCGAACGGCGTCGTCGAGGCGTACGCCCTGGGAGCCGGCGAGCCGTGGTCCGCGGTGCTCGCCGTGAGCCTGGCGTGCGGCGGTCTGTGGACCGGCGCCATGCTCGCCCGGGAGATCCGCAGGTCCCGCCTGCTGCGCAGGCGCCGTCGTGCCGAGCTTCTCGTGCGCTCCCCGCTGATGCCCGGCGAGGCGCCCGGCAGCGAGCCGCTGGTTGTCCTGGAGGGCGAGCGGCCCGACGCCTGGTGGCTGCCGGGCGCGGCCCCGCAACTGGTGATCACCACGGCCGCGTTGCGCCGCCTGGAGGGCCGCCGGCTCGACGCCGTCCTCGCCCATGAGCAAGGCCATGCCCAGGCCCGGCACGACTGGCTGCTGCACTGCTCCGCGGCCCTGGCCAACGGCTTTCCGCAGATCCCGGTGTTCGCCGCGTTCCGTGACGAGATGCACCGGCTGGTCGAGCTGGCGGCGGACGACGTCGCCTCGCGGCGCTTCGGCCGGCTGACGATCGCGCTGGCGCTGGTCGAGCTGAACGAGGAACGCGGGGTGTTCGGGCCGTGCCCCACCCCGGACGCGGAGTTGCCGCACCGGGTGAACCGGCTGCTGGCTCCGGTCCCCCGGCTCACTCCGGCCCGCCGGCTGCGGCTGACGGCCGCCGCCGCCCTGGTGCCGGTGGTGCCGCTGCTGGTGGCCTTCGTTCCGGGGCTGCGCGCGCTGGGATAGATGGCCACCAACCGTGGGATAGATGGCCACTAAAGGGACAGGATGTGTTCATGTCCTCCCTCCGCTCCGTCCGCACCCCCGCCTCCCCCACGACACCACCGGGCCCGGCGACCGGCCCCGTCCGCGTCTGTGGCATGTTCGCCGCCCTGTCCGTACTGCTACTGGTGCCCGTCACACTCTCGTGGGCCCCGCTGATGTCCTTCGACCGGGCGGTCGTGGAAGCGCTGCACGGCTCCGCCGTGGCCGAGCCGGCGTTTACGCAGGTCAACCGCGTACTGACCGACTGGGTGTGGGACCCGTGGACGATGCGGCTGCTGGCCGCGGCGGCCGCCGTGTGGCTGTGGCTGCGCAGGGAACGTCTCCTCGCCGTCTGGGTGGCGGTGACCAGCGCCGTCGCGACGGCGCTCCAGCAAGCGGTGAAGGCCGCCGTGGGGCGTGATCGGCCCCAGTTTCCCGACCCTGTCGACTCGGCCCATTACGCGGCCTTTCCTTCCGGGCACGCGATGACGGCCGTGGTCACGTGCGGGCTGCTGCTCTGGCTGTCGCGGCGGTGGGGCACCGCGGGACGTGTCTGGGCGTGGTGCGTGGTGGCCGCCGCCGTCTCCGTGGCAGGGGTCGGCTTCACCCGGCTCTATCTGGGTGTCCACTGGCCTTCGGACGTGTTCGGCGGCTGGCTGCTCGGCGTGTGCGTCGTCGCTCTCGCCGTGGCCGCGTACGAGCGCACGGTCTTGTCCCGCGGACGCTGACCCGTCGAAAATCGGGTCATGGTGATCAGAACTGTGCTCTTCGACTTCTCGGGGACGCTGTTTCGCATCGAGTCGACGCGCGAATGGCTGCGTGCCGTGCTCGACGAGCGCGGACACTCCATGGCGGAGAGCGAACTGGACGAGTGCGCCGCGCGGTTGGAGGCGGCCGGAGCACTGCCGGGAGGGGCCCCGCCCCGGCGCATACCCGGCCCTCTCGCTGACGTGTGGGCGGTGCGGGACACGAGCACGGAGCGGCACAGGGCCGCGTACACGGGTCTCGCGCGGGAGGTTCCCCTGCCGGACGACGGCATGTACGACGCGCTCTACGACCGCCATATGACGGCTCGGGCGTGGTGCCCATACCCCGATGCGGGCGAGGTGCTGCGCGGCCTGCGCGAGCGGGGCGTCGGTGTCGGTGTGGTCAGCAACATCGGCTGGGATCTGCGGCCGGTTTTCCGGGCTCGCGGCCTGGACCCGCTTGTCGACACCTACACGCTGTCGTTCGAGCACGGCGTGCAGAAACCCGATGTCCGGATCTTCCGGTCGGCGTGCGAGGGCCTCGGCCGGGATCCGCGCGAGGTACTGATGGTGGGGGACGACCGACGCGCCGACGGCGGGGCCGCCGGTCTGGGCTGCGCGGTCCACTTCGTGGACCACCTGCCGGCGGCGGAGCGGCCCTCGGGGCTCCGCCCGGTGCTCGAGGCCGTGGACCGGAGCTCCGCAGCGTAGGAAAAGTGCCGCACCGCGGGAAGCCGGAGCGCCGCACCGTAGGGGGCGACGAGGGGCTGTAGGAGACTGAAGGCAGGACAAAGCCACCCGAACCGGACGATCCCCCGCGTCGCCCGGTTCGGGCAGCAGACCGCCGACCTGCCCCGAAGGCCGGACGGCGGGCACGCTGAGTATATTGGCTGAGAGCCAGTCAACGCAGGAGTCAAGCATGTCCCCGCGGAGCGCATCGGTCAATGAAGAGCTTCGTCGACGTTCTCGCGAGCGGCTTCTGCAGGCGACGGTGGAGCTCGTCGACGAGCGCGGTTACGAGGCCACGACGCTCGGCGACATCGCCGACCGGGCGGGTTCCGCACGGGGGCTGGTCTCGTACTACTTCCCGGGCAAACGTCAGCTGCTGCAGTCGGCCGTCCACCGGCTGATGCACCGCACGCTCGAAGCGGCGCTGGAACGTGAGCCGCACACCGAGGACGGGCGCGAGCGGCTGGCGCGGGCCATCGACGCCATTCTCGGCCTCGCCGTCGACCACCCCGTACTGATGCGCACGCACATGGCGGGGATCCTGCAGGCCGACGGATTCGTGCAGTGCCCCGAGCAGCAGCGGCTCGCCGCCCTGCTGAAGGACACGGTGCGGCGCTACGGATCACGGGACGTCGACACCGACTATCCCCTGCTGCGTGCGCTGCTGATGGGAGCGGTCTTCGCGGTGCTGCTGCCCGGCGTGCCGATGCCCCGGGCGCGGCTGCGCGCGGAGCTGTTCCAGCGGTACGGGCTGGAGTGGGAGCTCGGCACCCCACCGGACGATTTCGCGTCCGGCGGGGCACCTGGGCACATCCCGGATCAGTCGTCGAAGTAGTCCGGCTGCGTCTGCACATTGAGCTCGTGCATGCGCACCTTCTTGCCGGCATCCGTGCGCCGGTCGCTGAGCTTCAGCACGTCGAAGCCCTTGGCCATGTCGTTCGAGTAGATGTAGCCGTTGTAGTAGTACGCGGACCAGGAGCCGCCGGTGGAGATGGTGGTGGCGCTCAGAGGGCCGCGCTCGAAGTAGGCGATCTCCTTGGGCCTCGAGGAGTTGGTGAAGTCCCAGACGGAGACGCCGCCCTGGTACCAGGCCTGGACCATGATGTCGCGGCCCTTGACCGGGATCAGCGAGCCGTTGTGCGCCACGCAGTTCTCGGTGTCGGCCTGGTGGCGCGGGATCTTGAAGTAGCTGCGGAAGACAAGCTTGCGCCGGTCACCCTTGCCCACGATGTCGTAGATGCCGTCGGCGCCGCGGTCCGGACCGATCTCGGCGTTGCAGGTGGCCCCGCTGCCGCCGCCGAGCTCGTCGGTGAAGACGACCTTGTCGGCACGCTGGTTGAAGGTCGCCGAGTGCCAGAACGCGAAGTTGACGTTGTCCTGGACACGGTCGATGACCTTCGGGTGCTCCGGGTCCTCGATGTCGAAGAGGATGCCGTCGCCCATGCAGGCACCCGCCGCCAGGTCCTTGGAGGGAAGGACCGTGATGTCGTGGCAGCCGGTGGTCTTGGAGACGCCGGGGTTGGTCGGCGAACCGGGGTTGCCGCCGCCGTCGGGGCCCTCACCGGGGAAGAGCACCGGGAAGTTCACGATGGCCGACTTCTCCGGTGCCTTGCGCGGCACCTTGATGACGGAGATCCCGTCGTGCGGCGGCTGGCAGTCGGGGAACGCGGCGTTCGGCGAGTACGAGGAGACGTACACGTAGACGTTCCTGCGCTCCGGCACCAGCGTGTGCGTGTGCGAGCCGCACGCCGTCTCGACAGCGGCGACGTACTTCGGATTCCTCTTGTCGCTGATGTCGAAGATCTTCATGCCCTCCCAGGACGACTTCTCGGTCGCCGGCTGCGAAGTGCTGTTGCAGGAGTTGTCGCTCCGCGAGGAGTCGGTGGACAGGAAGAGCAGGTCGCCGGAGACGCTGATGTCGTTCTGCGATCCCGGACACAGGACCTGTGAAACGGTCCTGGGCTGCTTCGGGTTGCTGATGTCGAAGATGCGGAAGCCGTCGTAGTTGCCGGCGAAGGCGTACCGGCCCTGGAAGGCCAGGTCCGAGTTGGTGCCCGGGAGCGCATCCTTCGGGATGTTCGTCACGTGCTCGATGTTGTCGCTGTGGACGACCTCGTCCACGCCGGGTATCTCGCCGTTCTGAATGGCCGATCTGGTGTCCGCCGCCTGACCGGCAGAGACCTTCTCCCGGGCAGTCGCGTCGCCCGGGTCGGGGACGGCAACCGCCGGTCCCGCCGCCAGCAGTGTGGCGAGAAGTCCGGCCGCGGCGGCGCCGACACCCAGTCGTCTGCGTCGCACTCGGCTGGTGTGCAACAAATTCACTGTGTCCTCCCCTGGTAGCCGTTCATGGTTGAACGGTTCACGGACCCAGGCAGTATGTTGCCTAGCATGCACATCTCAACAGATGGCAACACGGAAGTCATCAAGGTTTCTGATCAACGACACACGTGAAGTAAGTGAGGGCGGTCGTCGATGAGGCCCAATTCCTTCAGGAGGTACGCGTGTTGAACCGCCGCCCTGCCAGGCCGGTCCGCAGCTTCGCCGTGACCGCGACGGTCGCCGCGGCTCTACTCGCCCTGGGCGCCTGCGAGTCGGGCTCCGAAGGCTCGCCCAAGGCGGCGGCATCCGGCGGGCCCTCTGTGGTGGCGCCCGGGAAGCCGGGCGAGCCGGCGAAAACCCTGTCCGCGGAGGAGGCCGCGAAGGCCGCACCCGACGACAGCCCCAACTCGGCGGACTTCGGCTATGCGCAGATGATGGTCCTCCACCATGAGCAGGCCTTGGAGATGACCACTCTCGCCCCCGATCGTGCCGAGTCGACACAGGTGAAGCGCCTCGCGGAACGCATAGCCGCTGCGCAGAAGCCCGAGGTGGACGCGATGCGCGGCTGGCTGAAGAACAACGGCGGGGACGACAGGGCAGACGGACACGGGCACGACCACGGCGCGATGCCCGGAATGGCCACCGCCGCGCAGCTGAAGCAGCTGCGGGCCGCCAAGGGCGGAGCTTTCGACGAGCTCTTCCTGAAGCTCATGATCACTCATCACCAAGGGGCGATCACGATGGCCGCCGAGGTCCTCTCCGACGGGAACAACGTCCTGGTCGAAGAGATGGCGAACGACGTGATCGCACAGCAGACCGCCGAGATCGGCCGGATGCGCGAGATGTAGCACGGGCGGGCACGGCCGGCGGACACGCCCGCAGGGAGTCCCCGCGCAAGGCTCCCCAGCGCGGCGATGCGATGCGATGCTGGAGTTCCCCCTGCGGGAAGGAGCGCAGCCGTGCTTCGCGTCGCCGTCGTCGGTTCCGGCCCCAGCGGGGTCTACGCCGCCCAGGCCCTCGTCCAGCAGACCGCCGTGCCGGACGTCCGGGTGCACATCCTGGACCGTCTCCCCTGCCCGTACGGGCTCGTCCGCTACGGGGTGGCCCCCGACCACGAGAAGATCAAGTCGCTGCAGAACAATCTGCGGTCCGTGCTGGAGGACGAGCGGATCGACTTCCTGGGCAATGTCGAGGTGGGCGCGCACGGCCTCGGCCCCCACAAGCTCCTGGAGTTCTACCACGCGGTGGTGTACTGCGTGGGTGCCGCCAGGGACCGCAAGCTCGGCATTGCCGGTGAGGATCTGCCCGGCAGCCATTCGGCCACCGACTTCGTCTCCTGGTACAGCGCCCACCCCGACGCCGCGCCGGACGCCTTCACGCTCGGCGCACGGTCGGCCGTCGTCATCGGGGTGGGCAATGTGGCGGTCGACGTGGCACGCATCCTCGCGCGCGGCGCGGACGAGCTGCGCGCGACGGACGTTCCCCAGGCCGCACTGGGGGCGCTGGCGGCAAGCCAGGTGCGCGACGTCCACATGGTGGGCAGGCGCGGACCCGCCGGGGCCAAGTTCACCACCAAGGAACTGCGGGAGCTGGGCGCCCTGCCCGCCGCGGACGTACTGGTGGACCCGGCGGACCTCGCGCTCGAACCTGCGTACGCCGATCCGGCGGCCGTGCCCGCGATCGTCCGCCGCAACCTCACCGTCGTACGCGAATGGGCCGCCCGCCCGCCACAGGGTCGGCCGCGCCGTATCCATGTGCGGTTCTTCCTGCGGCCCGTGGAACTGCTGGAGCGTGACGGGCGGGTCGGCGGCGTCCGCTTCGAACGGACGGTGCCGGACGGCACGGGCGGCATCCGCGGCACCGGCGCGTACGAGGACGTGGAAGCGCAGCTGGTGCTGCGCGCGGTGGGATACAAGGGCGTGCCGACGGACGGTCTGCCGTTCGACGCCGAGCGCGGTGTGGTGCCCAATACGGCGGGGCGGGTACTGCGGGACGGCGTCTTCTCGCCCGGCGAGTACGTGGCGGGGTGGATCAAGCGGGGGCCGACCGGAGTGATCGGCAGCAACCGGCCGTGCGCCAAAGAGACGGTGAATTCGCTGCTCGAGGACGCGTCGACGCTCGCACGTCGGCCGGTCGCAGCGGACCCCGTGGCCGCACTGCGGGCGTCGGGGCACCGGCCGGTGCGGTGGACGGGATGGCTGGCCATCGAGGAGGCGGAGACGGCACTGGGCCGCAGCCTGGGGCGGTCACGCGTCAAGATCTCCGACTGGGCGGGGCTGCTGAGCGCGGCGCACGTCGGGGGGCCGGACGATCCGGGCGGCAGTGGGCGGTGACGCCGCCGGTGTCGCCCCGGCGGCCGGTCGGCGGGCGCCTCAGGCGTCGCCGAGGCGTCGCGCCTGGCCTTCCGCCGCTTCGAGCACCCGGTCGAGAAGACCGGGGAACAGCGCGTCGAGGTCGTCGCGCCGCAGGCCGTTCATCTTCGCGGTGCCCTGGTAGGTCTGGCGGATCACGCCGTTCTCGCGGAGCACGCGGAAGTGGTGGGTCGTCGTCGACTTGGTGACGGGCAGGTCGATGTCCGAACAGGTCAGGTCGGTCTCAGCGGCCGCGAGTTCTCGCACGACCCGCAGCCGCATCGGGTCCGCAAGCGCGTGGAGCACGTCCTCGAGGCGGATCTCGTCAGGGGTGGGATGAGCGAGCACTCGGGGGCTGGTCACGGTGGTCACGGCGGCTCCGCTTCGTCCGGGGGTTCCCATCGTAGCGTCGTAGTTCGAAGTATCTCGTAGTTCGACGTGCCTCGTAGTTTGACAATCTCCGTACTACGATGAGTATCGTACGAGTACTACACCGGTCCCGCCCCGAATGGAGTCCGCCGTGAGCGCGTTGTTCGAGCCCTACACCCTGCGGTCGCTGACCATCCCCAACCGCGTCTGGATGGCGCCGATGTGCCAGTACAGCGCGGAGGTCTTCGGTCCGAATGCGGGCGTGGCGCACGACTGGCACTTCGCCCACTACGCCGCCCGTGCCGCGGGCGGCACGGGCCTGATCCTCGTCGAGGCGACCGCAGTGAGCCCGGAGGGCCGCATCAGCCCCGCCGACCTCGGCATCTGGAACGACACCCAGGTCCAGGCGTTCCGCCGCATCACCGCGTTCCTCGAGAGCCAGGGCACGGTTCCCGGCGTCCAGCTCGCCCACGCCGGCCGCAAGGCGTCGACGGACCGCCCCTGGAAGGGCGGCGCACCGGTCGGAGCCGAGGAGCACGGCTGGCAGCCGCTCGCACCCAGTGCCATCGCCTTCGACGAGGGGCATCCCGTGCCCGACGAGTTGACGAGCGCCGAGATCACGGAGATCGTCGGGCAGTTCGCGGACGCGGCCCGCCGCGCCCTGGACGCCGGTTTCCGGATCGCGGAGATCCACGGCGCCCACGGCTATCTGATCGGGGAGTTCCTCTCCCCGCACAGCAACCACCGCACCGACGAGTACGGCGGATCGTTCGACAACCGGGTCCGCTTCGCACTCGAGGTCGTCGACGCGGTGCGTGCCGTGTGGCCGGAGGAGCTGCCGCTGTTCTTCCGCATCTCCGCCACCGACTGGCTCGAGCAGGACGGCTGGACACCGGACGACACCGTCCGCTTCGCGACACTCCTCAAGGAGCACGGGGTCGATCTGCTCGACGTCTCCAGCGGCGGCAACGCCGCCCGGGTCCGGATCCCGACCGGCCCCGGCTACCAGGTGCCGTTCGCGGCAAGGGTGAAGGCGGAGACGGACCTGCCGGTCGCCGCGGTCGGGATGATCACCGACGCGCAGCAGGCGGAGAAGATCCTGGCGAACGGCGAGGCCGATGCCGTACTGCTCGGGCGCGAGCTGCTGCGCAACCCCTTCTGGGCCCGGCACGCGGCGCGCGTACTCGGCGGCGAGGTCCATGTCCCGCCGCAGTACCACCGCTCCGTCTGAGGAGAACCGACGGGCTCCGTGCGCGGCGACGAGTTCGAGCCGATGGGTTCGCGCCGATGAGTTTCGGCCCGGCAGGCGGTCTGTACTTGCATTGCCGGGCCGACCTGCGCGAAGAGCGTCCTACCGGCCACTGTCAGTGGTCGGGTGCAGACTGGCCCATAACCGAGACAAAGGCGTCCTGGAGGTATCGGGCCATGACCGATGTTCTGCTGACCGTAGGCACGCGCAAGGGACTCTTCATCGGCCGCAGGAGCGGCGGCACATGGGAGTTCAACGGCCCGCACTTCAACGCGCAGGCCGTGTACTCGATCGGTATCGACAACCGCCGCGCGGTACCCAGGCTGCTGGTCGGCGGCGACAGCGCGCACTGGGGCCCGTCCGTCTTCCACTCCGACGATCTGGGCGCGACCTGGATCGAGCCCGAGAAGCCGGCGGTCAAGTTCCCCAAGGACACCGGAGCGTCCCTCGAGCGGGTCTGGCAGCTGCACCCGGCCACCTCGGCCGAGCCGGAGGTGGTCTACGCGGGCACGGAGCCCGCCGCGCTCTTCCGCTCGGAGGACGGTGGCCACAGCTTCGAGCTCGTCCGGCCCCTGTGGGAGCACCCGACCCGCTCCCAGTGGGTGCCGGGCGGCGGCGGTGAAGCGGTCCACACGGTGATCACCGACCGGCGCGATCCGGAGGCGGTGACGGTTGCCGTGTCCACGGCCGGGGTGTTCCGCTCCCGCGACGGAGGGAGGAGCTGGGCACCGTCCAACCAGGGCGTGTCCGCGGTCTTCCTGCCCGACCCGAATCCGGAGTTCGGCCAGTGTGTCCACAAGATCGCGCAGGACGCCGTCGATCCGGACCGGCTCTATCTGCAGAACCATTGGGGGGTGTTCCGCAGCGACGACGCGGGAGCGAAGTGGACCGACATCGGGACCGGGCTGCCGTCCGACTTCGGCTTCGCCGTGGCCGCCCACCCCCACCGGGCGAACACGGCGTACGTCTTCCCGATCACGGCCGACGCGGACCGCGTCCCGGCGGGACGCCGCTGCCGCGTCTACCGTACGAGCGATGCGGGCGAGACCTGGGACGAGCTGTCGGCGGGCCTCCCGCAGGGCGAACACTTCGGCACGGTGCTCCGGGACGCCCTGTGCACGGACGACGCGGACCCGGCCGGTGTCTACTTCGGCAACCGCAACGGCGAGTTGTACGCGAGCGCGGACGACGGCGACTCCTGGCAGCTGCTCGCCTCGCACCTGCCGGATGTGCTGTGCGTACGGGCGGCCGTCATGCGCTGACGCATCTGTTCTCGCAGGTCCAGCGGTCGTTGGGGTCGTCGTGGGACGTGACGGTATCCGCGTGGATCTCACCGGCAGTGGTATCAGTTCCGGCGCAACGCTCAGGCCGGAGCGCCCAGCCGCAGCCCGGCGGCCCTCAGTGGCCGGTGACGGCCACGGCTGCCAAACCGGTCACGATCAGAGCGGCGGCGAGCGTGGTGCCCAGCACCTGCACCCACCACGCCCGCACCGGTACCGGGGGCTTGTTCCTGGGTCGGCTGAACAGGTCCTCGCACAGGACGCAGCCGCCACCAAAATCGTTTTTCCTTCTGTCCATACCCGCTTCAACGGACAGCCCGCAGCCGAGGCAACTCACCGCCGGGCGACCGCAATCAGATCGTCACCTGAAGACACCTGGAGGCCCTCGGACACACCGAGGAACTCACCAACCGCCCGCAACGCAGCACCATCAAGGACCATGGGGTGGCCAGGTGCGGCGACGGCAGGGCCGGCTCGCCGACGCAAGCCAGTGGTGTGCGAGTCAACGCGGCAGAGGAGAGACCATGACCGCCAGCGGATCATTCGTGATCGTCGGAGCCGCCCTGGCCGGTGCCAAGGCAGCGCAGACGCTCCGCGAAGAGGGCTTCGACGGAGACGTCGTTCTCCTCGGTGAGGAAGACGAGCACCCCTACGAACGCCCGCCGCTCTCCAAGGGCTACCTGCTGGGCAAGGACGGACGCGACGCCGTCTACGTCCACCCCCGCGAGTGGTACGGCGAGCACGATGTCGACCTCCGCCTCGGCACCACCGTCACCACGATCGACCCCGCCGGACACGAGGTGGCGCTGGCCGACGGCAGCCGCATCGGCTACGCGAAGCTGCTCCTGACCACCGGCTCCTCACCGCGCCGCCTGCCCGTACCGGGTGACGACCTCGACGGAGTCCTCTACCTTCGCCGCCTCGCCGACAGCGACCGCATCAAGGAGACCTTCGCGTCCGCGTCCCGCGTCGCCGTCATCGGGGCCGGCTGGATCGGCCTGGAGACCGCGGCCGCCGCCCGCGCGGCCGGTCTCGAGGTCACGGTCGTGGAGATGGCGGAACTCCCCCTGCTGCGCGTGCTGGGCCGCGAGGTCTCCCAGATCTTCGCCGACCTCCACACCGATCACGGGGTCGACCTGCGCTTCGGCGTGCAGGTCGCCGAGATCACCGGAGCCGACGGCCGGGCGAGCGGCGTGCTCCTGTCCGACGGCAGCCGCATCGAAGCCGACGCGGTCGTCGTCGGGGTCGGCATCACCCCCAACACCGGGCTCGCCGACGCCGCCGGCCTTGACGTCGACAACGGCATCCGCGTCGACGCCCGGCTGCGTACCTCGCACCCGGACGTCTTCGCCGCGGGGGACGTCGCCAACGCCCTCCATCCGCTGCTCGGCAAGCACATCCGTGTCGAGCACTGGGCCAACGCCCTCAACCAGCCCCAGGCCGCGGCCAAGGCGATGCTCGGCCAGGACGTGACGTACGACCGCGTGCCGTACTTCTTCACCGACCAGTACGACCTGGGCATGGAGTACACCGGATACGTCGAACCCGGCGGCTACGACCAGGTCGTCTTCCGCGGCCGGACGGACACCCGGGAGTTCATCGCCTTCTGGCTCGCCGAGGGCCGGGTGCTGGCCGGGATGAACGTCAATGTCTGGGACGTCACCGACCCCATCCGCGCCCTCGTGACCTCCGGGCGGCCGGTCGATCCGAAGAGGCTCGCCGATTCCGACGTACCTCTGAGCGGCCTCCTCGGCTGAGCGACCTGCTCGCACCAGGACGTCACGGCCCGGACACCCCGTGGCCCACGAGCTCCCCGTCACGCGCCACGACGCGTCCGCCGTGGACGACCATGTCGCGTCGCGGCATGTCCACCACGACCTGCGGCAGGCACTCGCCGCGCACGAGGACGAAGTCGGCAGGTGCACCGGGTGCGAAGTCCGCGTGGGCGAGCCCGAGGATGTCCGCTCCGCCGTGGGCGGCGACGGAAAAGCAGTCGGTCAGCTCCTCGTCGAGACGTACGTCCGTGACCCAGCCCAGCAGATGTGTGCGGTGCAGCATGTCGGCGTTGCCGAACGGGCTCCAGGAGTCGCGCACACCGTCTGAGCCGAGCCCGACGCGCACACCGTGCTCCCGCAGCCGGGCGACGGGCAGGACCAGCGAGTCGGACGGCGCCACCGTGGTCAGGGAGATACCCAGCTCCCCCATGTCCGCCGCTGTTGCGTCGAGTTCGCGGTCGCCCAGTCCCGGCAGGCAGAACACGTGGCTGACCGTGACCTTGCCCCGAAGGGACAGCGCGCGCGTACGGTCGATGATGCCGCGCAGCGCTGCGAGCCCCTTCTCGCCTCGGTCGTGCAGATGGATGTCGATGCCGACCCCGTGCCGGTCCGCGATGCCGAAGACCAGATCGAGCTGCTCGTCGAGCGCCTGGTCGAAACCGATCGGGTCGATGCCACCGATCAGGTCGACGCCTCCGGTGCGCGCGGCTTCCTCGAGCAGTTCCGCCGTACCGGGAGTGCGGATCACGCCGTGCTGCGGGAAGGCGACGATCTCGACGTCCAGCGCGTGCCGCAGCCGCTCACGCGCCGTGCCGACACCCTCGACGCCGGCCAGGTCGTACGCCGGGGCCACGTCCGCGTGGGCGCGCATCGCGCGGGTGCCGCGGGTGATGGCGTGCGCCATCAGTCCGTACGCGCGTTCCGCAACGGGGCGGCGCTGGCTGCGGAACAGTTCCACGTCCTGAGACACGTAGTCGGCGAGACCGCTCGCCGGCTTGCGCGTCACCCATGAACCGCCCCACGTCGTCTTGTCGGGATGGATGTGCGCGTCGACGAGTGAGGGAAGAGCGATGCGGCCGCCCCCCTCGACGACTTCGGCGCCGCGCGGCGCGGGCCGGTCCGCGATCCGGCCGTCGACGACCGCCAGGTCGACGGGTTGCTGCGCGCCGAACGGACGGACGTTGCGGAAGACCACGGCCCTGGAAGGGCGGCCGCCGTGGGGCTGCGCGGCGGCGCCGGGGACGGCGGCCTGGGCCTGCGGCAGGGCGGCCGTGGCGGACAGCGCGGCGGTGGTACCGGCCATTGCGGCGGCGCCTGCGATCACGGTGCGCCGGGACAGGCCACGGGCGGAATGCGAGGACGGCGTCATGATGCTCCTTCGACGGTGGCTTGGATCAGGGCAGCGAATGCCGGGGTGCCTTGGTTGGTCCGTGGCTCAGAGCGCGATGCCTGCGCGGACGACTCGTTCGGGCTTCTTCAGCACCGACACGTCCGCCAGCGGGTCGCCGTCGACCACGATCACGTCGCCCGCGAACCCCCGCGCGAGCCGGCCGACGGTGCGCTCCAGGCCCAGCAGCCGCGCCGCGCCGGTCGTGGCCGTACGGATCGCGTCGAGCGCCGGCAGTCCGGCTGCCCGCATCAGCTCGATCTCGCGGCCCACGGGGTCGATGGTCCCGCCCGACGAGTCCGTGCCCGCCGCCAGCGGCACACCGAGCTCGTGCGCCGCCCGGACCGCTTGCTTCAGGACCGGCAGGTAGGTGCGGCCGCGCTCGGCGAGCACCGGGTCGGGTGATTCGGCCAGTCCGGCGATCGCGGTGAGTGTGGGGGTGAAGTACGTACCCCGGCGGCGCATCTCGTGCAGTGTGCGCTCGCCGACGAACGCGCCGTGCTCCAGGGACCGGATACCGGCCGTGACCGCGTCGTGGCAGCCCTTTTCGCTGTAGCTGTGGCACAGGACGCCCTTGCCGCCGTGCCGGGCGGCAGCCACGATCTCGGACAGCTGTTCATGTGAGTACACCTGCGTCAGCGGGTCCTGGTCGGGCAGCCCCGCGCGCTCGTTGACGCGGGTCTTGATGACGTCGGCGCCGCGCGCGAGGTTCACTTCGACCACCCGGCGCAGCGACTGCGCCGAGCGTACGCCGTCCCGCAGACGGGCGAGCGGCGTGAGCGCGGGGTCGGCCAGTACCGTGTCGCCGAGGTGCGGCGTGACGAAGATGCCCGCGGCCCGCAGCCGGGGCGCCTGCGTGGGAGTGTGCCGGGCCAATTCCCGTACGGCGATGTCCTGGTAGAAGTTCGTCGATCCGCTGCGCGCGCTGGTCGCGCCCCGGAGGACCGCGTCGCGGGCTTCGTCGGCGGTACTCAGGTGGATGTGTGCGTCGACCAGGCCGGGCAGGATCCACCGGCCGTGGGCTTCGAGGATTTCCAAGCCCCTGGGGACCTCCGTGTGCGCCCGCGCCCCGGCCGCCCGCACCACCCCGGCCCGGATCACGACGACCGCGTCCTCGGTGACCTCGCCGGTCGACGGGTCGAGCAGCGTGCCACCCCGGACGACGAGGTCGCCGCCCGCCGCCCTGTCACCGCCCGTAGTGCCGCGCCGCTCCGCCGCCGTCGCGGGGGCCGCGACCGCAACGGTGCCGGCGAGCGCGGCGGCACCCGCGAGGATCCCGCGGCGGGTCAGTACGCGGGAGGGCGGTGGTACGGCGTCGACACACATGGGAGCTCCCAGGGGAGTGGGTATACAGCGAGTCGTTGTTTTGTATACCAAGCCGACCGAGGCAAGCAAGGATGATGCCTCCCAGGCAGGAAAATGCCACACCCCCCACACCGTCGAGCCAGACGGCTTCCACTTTTGGTATACAAACTCTCAACGAGAGGGGTCACCGAAGAGCGAACGCAGCGCCACCGTCCTGCTGTCCCGCACATGCAGCAGCGTGCTCGCCGCAGCGGCCTCCGCGTCGCCCAGCGCGATGCGGCGGAAGATGTCCGCGTGCTGGGCGCGCATGTGCGCCGGCTCCTCGCGCATCCCGAACAGAAGCTGAAGCTGCCAGCTCAACTGCTCCATCGTGCGGGCGAGGAGAGGGTTGCCCGACAACGCCACCACGCTCTCGTGGAACGCCGTGTGGGCTGCCACCTCGCGTTCCCCGGCGTCGTCCGCGGCCGCCTCCTCCGCCTGCCGGAGCGTCGCCTCCAGCGCGGCGAGGCCTTCGGGGTCGCCGGCCGCCGCCCGCGCCGCGAGCCTCGAGGCCTGGACGGCCAGCGGCTCCCACACCTCGTAGAGATGCTCCACGTCGGCCCGCTCCAAGCGGCGCACCCGCACCCCGCTGTGCGGCAGCAGTTCCAGCAGGCCCTCGGCGACCAGCGCCCGAAGCGCCTCGCGGACCGGCACCCGGGACATGTTGAGTTCCTCGGCGACCTCGCGCTCGACCAGGCGGGAGCCCTGCGGGTAACGCCGGTCGACGATGCGTTGCCGGACAGCCTCACGCGCCTGCGCGCCGAGCGAGGCGGAGGGACGCGAACCGGCGTCCGCGCCGCTCGAAACGCTCTTCCTGCTCTCCGACACCTGTACGGCCCTCCACTCGTCATGCCTCGGGGGAGGATATGTCCCGCACGGCGCGGCTCCGCCAGAGATGCCCCCCGTCAACCACAACATTCCAGGGGCAGCCGCATATCGCCTGCCGCGTCGACAACGGGAAGACGGCACACCGAAGCACAACTAGTCCCTGGCCGGTCAGTTCTTCACGAGGAACATGGGTCAACCCAACAAGGTCTCACACCGACAGCTGCCGCAGGCGGCGTCCTGCCACAAACCAACCGACGGCGGTCACATCGCGGCTCCCATGCCACAAACCAAACGCTACGGCCGTACTCTGCATCACAACAAACAATGGCCCTCGCCGCACCCACCCCCAGGGAGCCCACCATGACAAACGCCGGCAGCCTCGCCGACACAACCGCCATGCTCCAGTTGGAACTGCCGCAACTGGAAGCACACCAGCAGTCGCTGCAGAAGGAACTGGCACAGGTGACCGAGCGATTGGAGTCCGTGCGCGGCGCTCTGACCGCGCTCAACGCACTGGCAGGCACGACCCTCCCGCAGCCCCGCACCGAAGCCGCGGCGCCGACCGTTGAAGCGGCATCCGTCGAACCGGTCGCCAATGCCGCACCCGAACCCGCCCCGGCTGCGGAGGCACCGCAGGCAGCCGAAGTCACCGTGCCCGCACAGAAGAAGTCCGCGCCTGCGCGGCCCTCCACAACACGCAAGGCCCCTGCCGCTCCGCGCAAAAAGCCCGCCTCGAAGGCGGCAGAGACGCGCCGTCCGAAGAAGAAGGCCGCCGGCACCAAGGCGGTCAAGACCACGACGGCGAAGGCTCCCGCACCCGCCGCGACCTCGGCCCAGGACTCCAGCGGGCTCACCGACCAGGTGATCGCCGTCCTGGCCGGTCGCGCCGCCACCCCGTTGCGTGCCCGCGACGTCGCCGAGGCCCTCGGCCGTGACAACAGCGCGGGCGCCATCAACACCGTGCGCAGCACCCTCGACCGTCTTGTCGCCACATCCCGCGCCCACCGCGCAGGCCGCGGTCTCTACCAAGCCCCTGCCAACTGACGTCGGTCACACCGCCGTTCGGCCGGGGCGTGACCACCGCCCCGGCCGGACGAACGCTGCCGCACGGCGCAGGCCGCAGGCCGCGGCAACCCAGTCAGCCGTGACGGCGGCGGGCGAGGAGGAACGCCCCCGCGCAGGCAGCCAGGCCGGTCATCGCGCTGCCCGCGGCGATCTCGGCCCCGCTCGGCGTCCGGGAACCACCGACACCACCCTGCGCGGCGGCGCCCCTGAGAACGGTGAAAGTGGCATTCGCGCTGCGTCCGCCGCACTGCACGCTCAGAGTGGCGGCACCGACGGTGGCGGTGTTGTACACCCGCGCCGTCACCGACGTCCTCGACCCGGCAGGCAGTGTCACGGTGGGGAAGGCGGCCGATCTCACCGTGCCGCCGCTGGTGCAGCCCGACGCGGAGACCGACAACGTCGCACCCTGGTGCACCTGCGACGGACTCACTCTCACATTCGTCGGGCCGCTCGCCGTCGGGCCGTCCGCCCACGCGACGGCAGAGGGGGAAAGCACCAGAACGGCAACGGCTCCGGCCAGGCCTGTACAAGTTCGTGAAACACGCATGGCGCTCCTCAACGGGAGGCATCTCCGGCACGGCGCCGAAGATTCGTCGGCATCCGCCTCCCGTACACAACACTCGGCACGATCGCCCGCAACGGCACGCCCAGTTCACCCCCGCCGGAGACCACCGAAGGGGAAAAGCGCAGGTGGAGAAGGAGAACCGGTCGAGGGATCCCGTGACGGCCGGTTACTGCGGACGGCCCATCGGGGCCACCGGGAGCCTTGCGGTCATGCCCCGGCTTGGCCCTACGGCAGCTGCCAGTCCACCGTCTGTGCTCCCTGGCGGACGAGGAACTCGTTGGTGCGGCTGAAGGGCCGGGAGCCGAAGAAGCCGCGGTCCGCGGACATGGGTGATGGATGTGCCGACTCAATGGCAGGGAGATCACCGAGCAGCGGGCGCAGATTGCGTGCGTCCCGCCCCCACAGCACGGACACCAGCGGCCTGCCACGTCCGGCCAGAGCGCGGATGGCCTGTTCGGTCACTTCCTCCCAGCCCTTGCCCCGGTGGGCGCCCGGCTTGCTGGGTGCCGTGGTCAGCGCACGGTTGAGCAACAGCACGCCCTGACGGGTCCAGGGCGTCAGGTCTCCGTTGGAAGGGCGCGGCAGGCCGAGATCCGTGTGAAGCTCCCGGAAGATGTTCTCCAGGCTGCCGGGCAGACGCCCGACTTCCGGCGCCACGGCGAAACTGTGGCCGATGGCCATTCCGGGGGTGGGGTACGGGTCCTGACCGACGATCAGGACGCGGACGTCGTCGAAGGGCTGCTGAAAGGCGCGCAGTACATGCTGCCCCGCCGGGAGGTAGGTGCGCCCCGCTGCGATCTCGGATCGCAGGAAGTCTCCCATCGCCGCGATACGCCCCGCCACGGGACGCAACGCCTCGGCCCAGCCGGGCTCCACCAGTTCACTCAACGGTCGTGCTGCCACAGCACGTCACCCTACCGGCCCACGCACACCCGGTCGGACACACAGGTCCCACGGGGGCGAAGCCGGCGATAGGCTCTCTGCCGTCGTCGTCCCTCTTCTTTCTGGAGTCGGTTCATGAGATCGCCTGGGCGGTCGCCCGTGAGCCTGGTGCTCGGTGTGGACTCGGGCGGCTCCGGTCTGCGTGCGGCCCTCGCCGCCGCCGCGGAGCTCCAGCACGCCGAGACCGCCGCCTCCCGCGAACCGGTGCGCACCGGCGGCGACGGGATCGACGCGGGGCACATGCTCGACCAGTTGGTGCCGATGGCGCGGGCGTTGCTGGAGCGGGCCGGGAGCGGCACGTTGTCGGCCGTGGTCGTCGGAGCGGCGGGAATGGGGACGCTGGGCGGCCGACTGCGTGCCGAGCTGCCCGCGGCGCTGGAGAGCGCGCTCGGCGTACGACGGGTGGGCCTCGCCGCCGACGCGGTCACCGCTTACGCCGGAGCTCTCGACGGGCGGCCCGGTGCCGTGGTCGCCGCCGGCACCGGAATGATCGCGCTGGGCACGGACCTGACCGCCTGGCGCCGTTCCGACGGGTGGGGGCATCTGCTCGGCGACTGCGGAAGCGGAGCGTGGATCGGCAGAGCCGGCCTCGAAGCCGCACTGCGGGCGTACGACGGGCGGCGCGGCGGCTCGGCATCACTCCTGGAACGTATGGAGTCGGTCCTCGGCCCGGCCGGGGAGGTGCCAGGGCTGCTCTACCCCCGAACCGACAGGCCGGCGGTGCTTGCCTCGTTCGCCCCGGAGGTCGCCCGGTGCGCACCCGGCGACCCGGTGGCCGCCGGCATCCTCGAGCAGGCCGCGCGGCACATCGCCGAATCGGCCGCGGCGGTGTGCCCGCTGCCCGGCGAAGTGCCGGGCGACTGCGAAGTGGCCCTCACCGGCGGGCTGCTGAAGCTCGGCGAGCCTCTTCTCACCCCTCTGCGCGCCGAGTTGGCCGGGCAGCTGCCGCACGCCCGCCAGGTGACCGCGGACGGTGATCCGCTCTTCGGGGCCCTGCGGCTGGCGGCAGCCCTCGCGGAGGACGCGCTGCGCCTGCCGACCCATCCGACCCTGCTGCACGTTCCCGACAGAACGGGGTGAGACCTCCACAGAGAGTCAAGCGGAAAAATATGGACAGATGACGCGCGACCGCCCCCTCCCCGAACAGCCGCAGCCCCAAAACCAGTAGCATGCGGCGCCATGAGCTCCTCCACCGGGCCTGCACCCGGCCTGCCTGTACGAATGCCGCGACCCCGCCAGTCCGGGCGACACCGTCGCCCGGAGCCCGTGGCGGCTCCCGAGGGCGCACCCGCCCTCGTGCTTGCTGTGCCCGGCGCCCCGACGCCCACGACGCGCAGCCTGGCCGAAGAGGTCATAAGCATCGCCCGGTCCGAGCTGCCCGGCCTCGAGGTCGGCATCGGCTACCTCGACGGCGACGGCACCGAGTACCCCACGCTGGAGACCGTGCTCGCGCACACCGCCGGCCTCCGTACCGAGCGGTACGAGATCGCGAAGGCCGCCGGCCGTGAGGTCGCGGAGCCGGAGGGCCCCGCCGCCGTCGTGGTGCCGCTGCTGGCAGGCCCGGACAACGCACTGATGCGCCGCGTCCGGCAGGCGGTCATGGACAGCCGCGCCGCCGCCGAGCTGACCGACGTCCTCGGCCCGCACCCGCTGCTCGCGGAGGCCGTGCACGTCCGCCTCTCCGAGGCAGGTCTCGCCCGCGCCGACCGCGCGAGGCTGTTCACCGTGGCAACCGCGGCCGACGGCATCATCCTCGCCACCGTCGGCGGCGACGAGGCCGTTCAGGCCGCGGGGATCACCGGCATGCTGCTCGCCGCGCGCCTGGCCGTGCCCGTGATGGCCGCCGCGCTCGACGAGCCTGGCTCCGTCTCGGCCATCGCCGAGCAGCTGAGGGGCTCCGGCTCGGTGCAGCTGGCGCTCGCCCCGTACCTGGTCGGACCCGAACTGCCGGAGGGTCTGCTCGACGCCGCGGCGAAGGAGGCCGGTTGTGCCGCCGCCGAGGCGCTCGGCGCGTACCCGGCCATCGGCAAGCTGGTGCTGTCGCAGTACACCACGGCGCTGGGCATCGCGCCCCAGCCCCAGGGGGCGCAGCCTCGCTGACGTGACCGGTACGGCTGTCGCGGCCGGGCAGGAGCATCGACACGCAGGGCCCGCAGCGGGTGACGAACGTCCCCGGTACGGGCCCTGCGTGCCGTCTCCACGACGCCCGGCTGCCGCGTCCGGGCTGTCCGTGGCTCCGCGACGTCAGGCGAAGACGACGCAGGATGCCGCGGGGACGGTCAGCGAGCCCGTTCGCCGCGGGATGCCGGTGGTCCGGTCGACGACGAACCAGGTCACGTCGCCGGAGCGCTCGTTCGCCGCGTAGAGACGGCGGCCCGTCGGGTCCAGTGCCAGGTCGCGGGGCCAGTGACCGCCGCAGGGGACCGTGGTGACCAGGTGCGCCCGCTCCCCCGTCTCGTCCAGGTCCAGCACGGCGATGCTGTCGTGGCCGCGGACCGCGGCCCAGATCCGGCGGCCGTCGGGTGAGACGACCGAGGCGGAGGGGTAGGCGGGGCCGGTCGTGCCGGCCGGCAGCACGGCGGTCTGGCCGACCGGTTCGAGGGTCCCGGCCGCCGCGCCCAGCGGCAGACGGTCACCGTGGGCTCGAGTTCACCGAGCACGTAGGCGTGGCGCCCGGCCGGGTGGAAGGCGAGGTGGCGCGGCCCGGTGCCCGGGCGCAGCGCGGTCTCGCCGTGGAGCACCAGCGCGTCCGCCGCGGTGTCGAGCGCGCAGATCCGTACGGAGTCGGTGCCGAGGTCGACGCTGAGCACCCAACGGCCGGACGGGTCGGGCAGCACCTGGTGGGCATGGGGTGCGTCCTGGCGGTCCAGGACGGGGCCGCTGCCCTTGTGCCGCATGACGCCGCCGACGGGCCCGGGAGCGCCGTCGGTGCCTATGGGCAGGACGCTGACGCTGCCGGAGCCGTAGTTGGCGGTGAGCAGGTGCCCCTGGGAGACCGCGAGGTGTGTCGGGCCCTCAGCTCCGACGAGCATGGGCTCGCCGATCGGGCGCGGGGCGGCCCCGGTCACGTCGAACGCCGCCACTGCCCCGTCCGTCCTCTCGGAGACCGTGTAGAGGGCGGTTCCGGCTGCCGTTGTCACCGCCGCGAGGTACGAGGGGTCGGGGACGGCGCCGCTCGCCCCGGTCTCGGTCAGGGCTCCGGTTTCGAGGTCGACAGCGGCGGTGACGATCCCCCGCCCGCCCGCCGAGGTGAACGATCCGATGAAGGCCCGCCCTGCGCTCTGGTCGGCCATTGCGTTGTCCCCTCTTCAGCGTGCACGGTCCACGCCGGACGGTAGCAGCTGGTCCATACCAATCGAGGGGAGTCGGGCTCGTAGGCGGCCGTCCCGGTCAGGAGCCGGCGAGCGAGGACCGGGGACAGCTGCGCAGGGGCACGGCGAGGTCTGCCAGCGCCCGTTCCAGGCTGTGCAGGTGGTTCAGCGCCGCTTCCCCGCCCGGGCGTACCCGTGCGCTGCCGGTGCCGAGGGCGAGGACGGGTGCCGGGAGGGGACCGCGGGACCCGACCAGTGCGACGAGTGCGGCCTCGACGCGCCGACAGGCATCGAAGAGGCGTGCGTCATGGGAGGCGTCCGGGTCGGCTGCGACGGCGGCCAGGCCTCGTACCTCCCGCGCGCAGTCGTCCAGCAGCGCGAGAACCTGCCGGGCACGGACCTTGCGGGCCCGCAGCGGGCTGAGCGGATGCACGAGCGGGGCCAGGGAGAGCCGGGCGCGGCCGAGCAGGGCCTCCAGCTCGGCCGCGAGCGGGGCCGGGTCCGCGTCCGGGTCGCCGGCGATGCGGCGGGCCGCGGCGGTGGTGCAGCCGTGTACGCAGTGGAGGGCGCGCTCGACCCAGGCGTTCGTGGTGGCGTGGGTCGTGACGGGCAGCACGAAGGTCACGGCCAGCACGGCGCCGAGCGCTCCGACGCCTGTCTCGACCAGACGCAGCGCGAGCAGGGCCGGGGTCAGCACGCCGAGGAGCCCGTAGAGCATGCCCACCATCACCGTCACGGCGAGCATCATCCAGGTGTACGAGACGGCGGCGGTGTAGAAGATCCCGAAGACGCAGACCGCGACGAGGGCGGCGGTGGGGACCGCCTCGCCGTGCAGAGGCACCGCCACGACGAGGCTCACCGCGATGCCGGCGAGTGTGCCGAGGACCCGTCGGAAGCCGCGGACCAGGGTCTCGCCGCGCGACGCGGTGTTGACGAAGATCCACCACGTGGCGCCTACGGCCCAGTACCAGCGGTCCCCGGAGACGAGCTGGCCGACGACCAGCGCGAACGCCCCGCCGGCGGCCACCTGTACGGCCTGCCGGGTGGTGGTGCGGGCCACTCCACGGCCGCCGGGGGGTGCGGGCACGACGAGCGGCGTGGCGTTCTTCTCGTAGCACCAGACGCCGAAGCGGACGAGCGACGAGGCGGTCACCGCGAGGAGGACCGCGGAGTACAGCTCCGGCAGCTGCCCGGGGGCGGTGTGGAGGAACTGCGTGACGAAGAACGTCATGAACGCGAAGACGCCCAGGGAGTGGCCGCGGGGGCCCCAGCGCCGGACGTACACACCCGCGGCCGCCACGGCGAGGAAGACGGCGTCGCGCAGCGCTGCGTGGTCGTGCAACAACGCCGCCGCTGCGAGTACGGGAAGGCCGACGACGGGCAGCAGCGCGGTGGTGATCATCTGACCGCGGACCGTCGAGTCGGTGACGGTGAAGAGGGCGAGGAGCGCGGCGAGGCCGCCGACGACGACCGCGTTGAGCGTGTGGCCGGTCAGGCCGCACACCGCCACGGCCAGGCCGGTGCCGAGGACGGCCCGGACGGCACTGCGCAGTCGCAGCCGCCCCGGGTCCGGAGCCACGAACATCCTCTTCAGCACTGCATCCCGCCCCTGGTTCGACGTCGGCATGAAAAAGGCGCCGCGGAGTCCGCAGCGCCATTGATGCCCCTATGACACCATCCGGGGGCCACGTGGCTCAACCGGGCCTCGCTCGACTGTGCCATTGGCACACAACGAGCCCCGGCCCCTGGGTGGTGATGCGTGCCAATGGACCACAGCCAGGGGTACCCGGCCGTTCCGGCCGGATCCGGACCGAGAAGCGGGAGCGGTGCGCACGGTCCCCGGCGAACGCAAGATCCCCGGCGATCGGAGTGTGGACCCTCGCCGGGGATCTCGGGGGCCGATGCGGCTACGGCTGCGACTCGGCGTGGAGGGCGCTCACCTCCTCGGCGGTGAGCGCCTTGTCGTAGGCCTTCACGTCGTCGATCCCGCCGTGCCAGAAGTCGACGTTGCCGCCGCCCCACTTGGCGCGGCCGACCGAGAGGGGGCCGGTGCTGACGTCGGCCGGGCCGGCTGCGGCGGTCGCCACCAGCGTGCCGTCGAGATACAGCTTGATGTCGTTGCTCGCGGTGTCCCGCACTCCGACGAGGTGGTACCAGCGGCCCGGTTCCGGCGTGGTCTCCACGCGGGCGCGGTTGCCGCCGGGTGTGCTGAACGCGAAGGCACCCTGTCCGTACTGCAGGTAGAACGGGTTCTCCTGGCGCCTGCCGTCCTGGCTGACAGCGGTCGCGTAGTTGCCGGGGACCGAGTCGAGCGTGACCCAGGCGGAGACGGAGTAGCTCTTGGTGGTGTCGAGCACCGGGCCCTCGGTCTGTGCGTACTGGCCCTGGCCGTCGAACTTCAGCGCGCTGCCGCTGACGCCCGGGGTCCAGGAGGTGCCCTCCGTGAGTGTCAGGGGCTTGTTGCCCGGGCCGTCGTCGCGTGCGGTGGTGCCCCGGCCCTCGTCGAGGGCCCAGGAGCCGCCGCCGCTCAGCTCGTCCCGCTCACCGGCGGCGGCGCCGGCCGCGATGATCTTGCGGTTGATCTCGCGGACCTTCACCGGGTCGATCTTGATCTCCCGGCGGTCGTAGGTGTACAGGCCGTTCAGTTCGTTCTCCAGGTCGGAGATCTGGGTGTACACCGAGCCGGACAGCTCGGCCCCGGCCGCCTCGAGGTAGTACTTCTCGGTGTTCTCGACGTACTTACGGGTGAGGGCGTCCTTGTCGGCGACGCCGCTGTAGATCACCGTCGGGGGACCCGGCCACATGTGTCCGGGGGTGCGGAGGGTGAAGCCGCCGTGCTCTCCGTCCATGGCGGCCCGCTTCCCGTCGGGAAAGGCCGGGTCGGTGTTGTTGTAGTCGTGGTGGTCGATGATGTCGCCCTTGCCCGAGTCACCCTTGGAGTTGCAGCAGTTGACACCGCTGTGGGCGTTGACGACACGGGACGGGTCGGCGGCCTTGACGGACTCGGCGATGCGGCCGGTCTCCTCGCGGTTCCACTCGCCCCAGCCCTCGTTGAAGACGATCCAGCCGATGACGGAGGGCGAGTTGTGGTGCCGGCGCATCATCTCCCGGCCCTGGTCGACGAAGGCCTTCTGACCCGTTTCGTTGGTGATGTTCCCGGAGACGAAGTCCTGCCAGACCAGCAGGCCGAGCTTGTCCGCGTGGTGGAACCAGCGCGGCGATTCCACCTTGATGTGCTTGCGGACGGCGTTGAAGCCGAGCTTCTTGTGCGCCTCGAGGTCGAACGCGAGGGCCTTGTCGCTGGGCGGGGTATAGAGGCCGTCGGGCCAGAAGCCCTGGTCGAGCGTGGCGAGGGAGAAGATCGGCTTTCCGTTGAGCACCAGCTTCGGGAAGCCGCCGACCTTCTCGATCCCGATCTTCCGCATGCCGAAGTAGCTGTCGATGCTGTCGGTCGACCTGCCGTCGGTCAGCTTGACGTCGAGGTCGTAGAGGTACGGGTCGTCCGGGCTCCACAGACGCTGTCGGGCCACGGGCAGGCGCAGCTTGCTGTTCGCCGGCCCGCTGACCCTTCCGACGACCTTTCCGCGGACATCGCGTGCGACGGCCTCGACACGGGCCTGCGACGAGGCGTCGTCGGACTCGACGGTCACGGCGAGGCTGCTGGTGTCGATGTCGGGTGTGGTGACGAGGTTGTCGATGGCGGTGTCGGCGACGGGTTCCATCCAGACCGTCTGCCAGATGCCCGACGACTGGGTGTAGAAGATGCCGCCCGGGTTGGTGGACTGCTTGCCCATCGGCTGGTTGGCGCCGCCGGTGTCGGTGACGGCGACCACGATCTCCTGCGGGCCGGTCCCCTCGACGGCGTCCGTGATGTCGGCGCTGAAGGCGTTGTAGCCGCCGGTGTGTTCGGCGACCTGTTTGCCGTTGACCCAGACGCGGGCCTGGTAGTCGACGGCGTCGAAGTTGAGCTTCAGCCGATTGCCCTTGCCGACCTTCCAGCCCTTGGGCACGTCGACCAGCTTGCGGTAGAACATGTGGTCCTCGTGCCGCTCGATCCCGGAGAGCTGGGACTCGACCGGGAACGGCACGATGATCTTCTCGTCGAGGTTCTTGCCGAAGACCGGCTTCTCGCCTGCCGCCGCACCGCTGAACTGCCACGGCCCGTTGAGGTTCTTCCACTTGCCACGGACGAGCTGCGGGCGCGGGTACTCGGGCAGCGGGTTCTTCTCGTCGAGGTTGTCGCCCCACGTGGTGGTGAGCCGGTGGGTGGAGGCGTTCTGTGCCGACCGGATGATCTGCGGCACGGTCTCGTCGCCGGCCTTCAGGCCGCCTTGGCCGTCGTAAGTGACCTTGACCAGCTGGTTCTTCTGGATCGGCTCGGCGAGGGTGACGATCAGGGACTTCCGGTCGCCCGAGGCGACGGCGACCGACTCGATCGGCATGGCCGTCGTGTCGGCCTCCACCTTCAGGTGATCCTTGACCGCCGCGATGTCACCGACGTTCTTCTCGAAACGCGCCCGCAGACGCCGGCCGTTTTCGGCGACCGAGAACTCCACGGGGTAGACCTCGAAGTCGGCGGGCGGGGTGAACGCCGTCTCCGGAACGAGTTGCTTGGGCATGGTGGACGTGGACCAGCGCAGGAACATGTTCGCCCCGCCGACATCCTGGAACATCTCCATGCGGAAGTCGTACTTCTGGCCGGCGGTCAGTTCGACCGGTGCGCTGGTCTGTTCCCTGTCCCAGTCGGGCACCCAGTGATCGATGACCGGCTTGCCGTCGATGAACAGACGGAAGCCGTTGTCACCGATGCCGTAGAACGTGTAGTCACCGGTGACCGGCGCCTCGATCTGGCCGGTCCAGCGGGCGGTCGTGTGCTCGCCCCGGCCGGTCAGCGTCTCGAAAGTGGTCGTGAGACCCGGGAAGTTGATCTGCGGATCGAGCGAGGTGCCACCGAGTTCGGCGAAGTCCCGGGCTCCCGGCGCCGACATGCTGAAGTACTCGCCCTTCAGGCCGTGCACCTCGATGGCGGCGTTCTCGGCGGCGGTCGCGGACACGCTGCCGGCCGGCTCTGCGGCCGACGCGGTGGGTATCAGGCTGGTCGTCGGCAGCACCAGGGCGGCCGCTGTGAGCAGCGCCCACATTCTGGTTCGGGGGCGGGCGTTTCGTCTTGTCATCGAATCTTCCTCGTAGTGAGGGATCGGAGCCGGACCCGGAAGCGACGGGCGCGGCGGACGAGACCCGGGCCGGTGAGCGGCAGGCCTCGGCGAAGTGACGATGCGGGCTCTGTCCGGGCGTCGTGCATGGCGGACACCGGGCACGGACAGCGGCGGGCGACAGCGCACCAGCCGGTTGTTCCATCGTTGGAAAACTGTGTGCAGCGGAATGAGAGCACGCCGCCCGACGGCTGTCCAGCCCCCTCGCAGCACCCGACCTCCGCGTGCGCCGCGGAACGCCCCTGCCGTGCAACGGACCTGACGCCAGATCATTTCTTAAACGTCGCGCACCACTCTTGCCGCACGCGCTCCACCGGCTATATAACGTTGTAAATCCAGCGCCGCCCACCACGGCACGGTTCCATAGCGCCTTCCTTTTCCCAGGTCAGAGCAGTGATGACCGAGCCTGCCGGGTTCCGGAACAGGCTGACTCTCCATACCCACGCCGCCCGACCGCACGCCACTGCGCGGTGCTGTCACCCCCGCCAAGGAGTGCCCTGAGATGACCATCCCGCAGCGATCTCGCACGCTCGCCGTCGCCTGTCTGCTTGCCGCCACCGCGACGCTCGCCGTGTCCGGCTGCGCGAAGTCGGAGACCCCGAGCAACGCCGGCGGCGACAGCAGCCAGGCGGCCCAGGCGGCGAAGACGCCTGAGGGCAGCTCCGGCCCCGGCTGTTCGCTCAAGACCTACGGAGCCCCGAAGCTCGACCTCAAGAACGCCGTCGTCGGCTTCTCCCAGTCGGAGAAGGAGGCCAACCCCTTCCGTATCGCGGAGACGCAGTCCATCAAGGACGAGGCGGCCAAGCTCGGCGTGAAGAAGCTCCTCACCACCAACGCCCAGTCCCAACTGTCCAAGCAGATCAGCGACATCCAGGACATGCTGGCCCAGGGCGCGCAGTTCCTGATCGTCGCACCGCTGAACTCGGACGGTCTGGAGCCTGCGTTCCAGGCTGCCGCGGCGAAGAAGGTCCCCGTCCTCACCATCGACCGCAAGGTCAACGCCACGGCCTGCAAGGACTATCTGGCCTTCCTGGGCTCGGACTTCGTCGAGCAGGGCAAGCGCGCCGCGGACGCGATGATCAAGGCGACCGGCGGCAAGGGCAAGGTGGCCATCCTGCTCGGCTCGTCGGGCAACAGTGTCACCACCGACCGCACCAAGGGCTTCGTCGACCAGGTCGCGGCCGAGGCGCCCGGTCTGACGATCGTCGCCCAGCAGACCGGCGAGTTCGCCCGCGACAAGGGCCAGCAGGTCATGGAGCAGCTCATCCAGTCGAAGCCCGACATCACCGCCGTGTACGCGGAGAACGACGAGATGGCCCTGGGCGCCGTCACCGCCCTCAAGGCCGCCGGCAAGAAGCCGGGCAAGGACGTGAAGATCGTCTCCATCGACGGCACCCGCAACGCCGTGCAGGCGCTGGCCAACGGCGAGCTGAACGCGGTCATCGAGTCCAACCCGCGCTTCGGGCCGCTCGCCTTCGCCACCGCGCAGAAGTTCTACGGCGGCGAGGAGATCCCCGAGAACGTGATCATCAGCGACCGCGCCTACGACGAGTCCAACGCCGAGGAATCCCTGGGCGGAGCCTACTGACCGCGCCCTCGCCGGCGCTCCGGCGTCGTCATGGCACGGCCGTGTCGCCGCGCGGGGGCTGTTGTCGCTCGGACGCTGTTTCAACAGGGCCCGCCGCTGCGGGCGGGCCGTTCCGGGCAGCCACGGTGAACTCATGCCGTGGCGGCCCGGGAACCACCCACACGATCTCCGGAAGGCCAGGCACATGGCACCCCCCGAAGCGGCAGCGTCCGCGGCCACCGGCACACAGTCGCCGGCCACGCCGACGGTGCTGGAGGCTCGCGGCGTCAGCAAACGCTTCCCCGGCGTGGTCGCCCTCGACGACGTCTCGTTCACCCTGCGCGCGGGAGAGACCCACGCCCTCGTCGGCGAGAACGGTGCGGGCAAGTCCACCCTGATCAAGGTACTCACCGGCGTCCACCGCCCGGACGGCGGCGAACTGCGGCTGTCGGGCGAACAGGTGCACTTCGCCCGCCCCTTCGAAGCCCAACAGGCCGGAATCTCCACGATCTACCAGGAGGTCAACCTGGTTCCGCTGATGAGCGTGGCACGCAACATCTTCCTCGGACGCGAGCCCAGGAACCGTCTCCGCCTGATCGACTTCACCCGCATGCACCGGGAGGCAGCGGCCCTGCTGGGAGGGTTCGGCGTCACCGTGGACCCGCGTCGGCCCCTGCACACCCTGGGCGTCGGAACACAGCAGATGGTCGCTTTGGCGCGTGCCGTGTCGGTCAAGGCCCAGGTGGTGGTGATGGACGAACCCACCTCGTCGCTGGAACCGCGTGAGGTGGAGACGCTGTTCCGGGTGATCGGCGATCTGCGCCGGCAGAACATCGCGGTCGTCTACGTCAGCCATCGCATGGACGAGCTGTACCGCATCTGCGACCGCGTCACCGTGCTCCGCGACGGCAAGCACATCCACACCGGCGACCTGGCCGACCTGGAACGCATGCAGTTGGTGTCCATGATGCTCGGCCGGGAGATCACCGAGGTCCGCCGGCACGGTGTGACCAGCTTCGGCGAACAGGGGCACGACATCGCCCGCAGGCCCGTCCTCACGGCGACCGGCCTGACCCGCAGGCACCAGTTGGAGGGAGTGTCCCTGGACCTCCATCCCGGCGAAGTGCTGGGTCTTGGAGGCCTGTTGGGTTCGGGACGCAGCGAGAGTGCCAAGGCGCTGGCGGGCGCCCTGGCTCTCGACGCGGGAGAGATCACCGTCGACGGCCGTGTGCTGCGCCGAACCTCCTCCGCGAGTGCCATCCGCGCCGGGATCAGCCTCCTGCCGGAGGACCGGAAGGCGGAGGGCATCGTCCCCGGGCTCTCCGTACGCGAGAACATCGTGCTCGCCGCCCTGCCACGGCTCTCGCGCGCGGGCATCGTCTCGCGCAGGCAGCAGGACCGCATCGTCGACATCTTCATGAAGCGCCTTCGCATCAAGGCGTCAGGCCCTGAACAGAAGGTCGGCGAACTGTCCGGCGGGAACCAGCAGAAGGTGCTTCTCGCCCGGTGGCTCTGCCTGGAACCGAAGGTGCTGCTGCTCGACGAGCCGACCCGCGGCATCGACGTCGGCGCGAAGGCCGAGGTGCAGACGCTCATCGACGAGCTCGCCCAGGAAGGGCTGGCCGTCCTGCTGATCTCCTCCGACATCGAGGAACTCATCGAGGGGTCCGACCGGATCGTGGTGCTGCGCCAAGGTGCAACGGCAGGCGAGCTGACCGGCGATCAGGTCTGCGAGAGCGCCCTGCTCGAGGTGCTCGCCGACCATTCCCCCGCCGCCGTCCCGCCCGCGGCACCGACGCAGGGCGCGGGCGCGGAGACCGGCTGCACCGGCACCGGTCCGCACGGACCGGAACCGGCCCGCACCCCTTCCCCGCCACCTGCCCGGACGACCGCCCGGGCTTCGGCCGCCGAGGAGAGCCCCCGATGACGACGACCCACCCGACCGTGGCGCCGGGGCGCCGCCTGTCGCGACTGCCCGGACCCGCCTGGTTCCAGGAGTACGGCGTGTACGCGGCGGTGACCGCACTCCTGGTCTTCAACGCAACCTTCACCGAGCACTTCCTCACCGTCGACAACCTCCGCACCCAGCTGATCCAGGTCGCCCCGGTCGTCATCGTCGCGCTGGGCATGGCCCTGGTGATCGGCACCGAGGGCGTGGACCTGTCCGTCGGTTCGGCGATGGCGCTGGCCGCGGCGCTGCTGCCGCTCTATCTCGGTTACGGGCTGGTGCCGGCCCTGCTCATCGCGCTGCTGGCCGGCGCCGTGGTCGGGGCGGTGAACGGCACCCTGGTCTCCGTGGTGGGACTCCAGCCCATCGTCGCCACTCTCGCCCTGTTCGTCGGTGGCCGCGGGATCGCCCTGGTCATGGCGGACGGGCAGCTGAAGCAGATCACCAACCCCGACCTGCTGGCCCTCGGCACCGGCAGCTTCCTCGGTGTCCCGCTGGTCGTCCTGATCGCCGGGGTGCTGGCGCTCGCCGTGGCCTTCCTCGTCCACCGGACCACCTTCGGACGGCAGGTCGTCGCGATCGGCGGCAACCGCCCCGCCGCGGCCCTTGCGGGCCTGCCGGTGAAGCGGGTCCTGACCGGTGTCTACGTCCTGTGCGGTGTACTCGCGGCACTGGCCGGCATCCTCGCCACGGCCCGCCTCACCGCCAGCGATCCCTCCTCGCTGGGCAACCTGATGGAGCTGTCCGCGATCACCGCCGTGGTGGTCGGCGGGACACCGCTCAGCGGCGGTTCCATCCGTGTGCTGGGCACCGTCGCCGGGGCGCTGCTGATGCAGTTGCTGCGCGCGACGCTCGTGAAGCACGACCTGCCCGACTCGACCGCCCAGATCGCTCAGGCGGCCATCATCATCGTCGCCGTCTACGTCGCACGGGAGCGCCGCGCCCGATGAAACTCATGTCAGCACTCGGCTCTTCGGGAGCCGGTATCCGCAGTGCCGAACGTTGGGGCAAGGACGCGGGCCCCGGTCCCGCACCGGCCGCCGAAGCGTCCGGCAGGGAGCGCCTCGCCGCGCTCGTCCAGCGTCAGGGTGTGCTCGCGGTCCTGCTCATGGTGGTGGTGGTCGCCTCCTTCGTCTACCCGACGTTCGCCACCCTCGACAACGCCCGCGGTGTGACGGTGCAGGCGTCGTTCCTCGCCGTGGTGGCGCTGGGCATGACCTTGGTGATCATCACCGGCGGCATCGACCTGTCCGTCGGCTCGGTGTTCGCCCTCGGCGGCGTGCTGGCCGCCTGGGCGTCGCAGTACGGCATGCTGCCGGCGCTGCTGGTGCCGCTCGCGGTGTGCGGGGCGATCGGCGCGCTCAACGGACTGCTCATCGCGCGGGCGGGCATGGCTCCGTTCATCGTCACGCTCGCGTCCCTGCTGGGCGCCCGCGGGCTGCTGCTCGCCATCACCGACGAGGGCGCGACCACCCATCTCGTCCCCAAGGACTCGGCGTTCGCCGCGCTGGGGCAGGGCAGCGTGTGGGGATTCGGCCATCCGATCCTGATCGCTCTCGTGCTTTTCGGTGTGGGTGGTGTCGTGCTGCAGCGAACCTCGTTCGGGCAGACACTGTTCGCCGTGGGCGGCAGCAGTGACGCGGCCACTCTCATGGGGCTGCCGGTCGCCCGGGTGAAGATGACGGTCTATCTGATGAGCGGGCTGCTGGCCGGTCTTGCAGGCGCGATCAACGCGGCACGGCTGTCCTCCGGCGTCACCATCATCGGTGTCGGTATGGAACTCGACGCGATCGCCGCCGTCGTCATCGGCGGAACGCTCCTCGTCGGCGGCGCCGGATCCGTCAGCGGCACCTTGTGGGGTGTGCTCCTGCTGGCCGTGATCCAGAACCTGATCAACCAGATCGGTTCGCTCAACTCCTCGTACCAGTCCGTGGTCAGCGGCGGATTCCTCATTCTCGTCGTGGTGGCGCAGCGGTATCTGGCGCGAAGTCGCAGAACGGCCTGAATCCGGCCGGGCACCTGAGCGGGCGCAAGCCCGCCGGGGCCCGGCGCATCGTTCCCGAGCCCGGACACCGCCGAGCCCGGTCCCGTCCGGCCGAGGCCGGACAACGCCGAACACAAGGAGTGCCGTGGGCGTCAGCCTCAAGGACGTCGCGCAGCGGGCGGGCGTGTCCATCAAGACCGTGTCCAACGTGGTCAACAACTATCCCCATGTCACCCCGCGCATGCGGGCCAAGGTGCAGCAGGCCATCGACGAGCTCGGCTACCGCCCCAACCTCACCGCCCGCCATCTGCGCAAGGGGCGCACCGGCATCATCGCCTTCGCCGTACCGGAGCTCGGCAACCCGTACTTCGCGGAACTGGCGGGCGCGGTCATCGACGCCGCCGCCCGGCACGACTACACCGTTCTCGTCGACCACACCGCCGGGCTGCGTGAACGGGAGCTCCTGGTCTGCCAGGAGTTCCGCTCGCACGTGATCGACGGGCTGATCCTCAGCCCGATCCACCTGGAGACCGCCGACCTGACCGGCCGCCAGGAGACCTCGCCGCTCGTACTGCTCGGCGAGCGCGAGTACGAGGCGCCCTACGACCAGATCGCCATCGACAACGTGTCCGCGGCGCGGACGGCGGTACGGCACCTCCTGGACCTCGGCCGCCGGCGGATCGCCTTCCTCGGCTCACGTACCGGCCGTGAGCGCCAGCCCGCCCACCTGCGGCTGCGGGGGTGGCGGGAGGAACTGGCGGCCGCCGGTCAGGAACCCGATGAGCGCCTGGTGGTCGCCACGGACGGCTACGGCCGCGCCGACGGCGCCGCGGCCATGGCGGTCCTGCTGGCACGCGGCGAACGGCCGGACGCCGTCTTCGCCTACAACGACCTCATCGCCATCGGCGCGATGCGCACCCTCACCGAACGCGGCCTGAGGGTTCCGGAGGACGTCGCCGTGGTCGGCTTCGACGACATCGAGGAGAGCCGCTACGGCACCGTCACCCTCACCACCGTCTCTCCGGACAAACAGGCCATCGCCCGCCTGTCCGTGGACCGGCTCGTCGAGCGACTCGCCGGACAGCCGGTGTCCGGGGCCCAGCGGATCCGGCCCGGCTACCGCCTCATCGTCAGGGAGTCGACCGCCGGCGGCCGGACGGGCGCTCAGGCGGACGACGGGCCTCCCACGGGGTAGCGGACACGCTCCCACCGACCGCGCTCCATCCGGACACCGCTCGCCACAAGGACTGACCATGCCCCGACCCACCGTGCACCACAGGCCGTTCGGCACTGCCCCCAGCGGGGAGGAGGTCGGCCTGTGGCGGCTGGAATCCGGCACGGGACTGCACGCCGAGATCCTCACCTACGGCGGCATCCTGCACACGCTCGGCGTGCCCGACACCGCGGGCGACATCGACTCCGTCGTCCTGTCACTGGCGTCCGTCGACGACTACGCACAGAAGAGCCCCTACATCGGCGCACTGATCGGCCGTTACGCCAACCGCATCGCCGACGGCCGCTTCACCCTCGACGGAACGACGCACCACATCCCGTGCAACGACCGCGGCCACGCACTCCACGGAGGACCGGAGGGTTTCGACACCCGGATGTGGGACGCCGCTCCCTTCACCGTCGGCGACTCTGCCGCGGTGCGGCTCTCGCTCCACAGTCCCGACGGCGACATGGGCTTCCCCGGTGCGCTCGACGTCACCGCGACCTACAGCCTCGACGCCTCCGGCACCCTTTCGCTCACCTTCACGGCGGCGACGGACCGGCCCACGGTGGTCAGCCTCTGCAACCACTCGTACTTCAACCTGGCCGGAACGGGCGACATACGGGGGCACACGCTGCAGGTCGACGCCCCCGCCTTTCTGCCGGTCCGCGCGGACGGCATCCCGCAGGGCCCGGCCGTCGGCGTCGCGGGCACCGCCTTCGACCTGACGTCACCTCAGCTCCTCGGCGACCGCGTGTCGCCGGCGGACGACCAGGTTCGGCAGGCCGGCGGCTTCGACCATTGCTGGGTTCTTGCCGACGCCGGTACCGACGCCGGCACCGACGCCGGCACACTGAGGCGCGCCGCCCGGCTCACCGCCCCGGGCGCCGCTCGCGTCATGGAGGTGTGGACCACGGAACCGGGCCTACAGGTGTACACGGCCAACCAGCTCGACGGCTCCCTCATGGACGGCACCGGCCGCTGCCTGGAGCGCCACAGCGCGGTCTGCCTGGAGACACAGCGCTTCCCCGACGCCCCCAACCGCGCCGACTGCCCGAGCGCCGTACTGCGCCCCGGAGCGGTCTTCCACAGCCGCACGGACTTCCGTTTCCCGCACCTGTCCACGTAAGGCGGCCCGTCGGGGTGCCGGCCCGTGCCCTATTCGATCAGCGCGCGACCCGGTTGCCGACACGGCCGCAGCGGACCCGGACAGTCCGTCGGATGCTAGAAAAGAGGCATGACCGGGCTGCCTTTTTGGTCCGGGTTTGCGGCAAGCCGGCCTTCGTCCCGTGCGTCCGCCCGGCGCCGCCGCCCAGACCCCGGGAGTGGAGCGCTATGAACGGGCACAGGCCCGATACGTCCGGGCGCACGCGGCGCGGAGCGCCGTCCCTGCTGGGGGCACGCAGCGTCGCCGGTCAGGTCCTCTTTCTGCAGGTCGCCGTCGCGGTGCTGCTGATCGTGGCCGCGGTGGTCGCGCTCGTACTGCAGGCGCAGCACGACAGCGAGCAGGACGCGGAGAACCGGTCGATGGCGGCCGCCGCGTCCTACGCGCACGCTCCCGGCGTCCTGGCGGCGCTGCGGTCTCCCGACCCCACCGCCGTGCTGCAGCCGTTGATGGCCGGTGCGGCGAAGGACTCGGGGGTCGACTTCATCACCGTGATGGCCCCGGACGGTACCCGGTACGCGGACACCGAGCCCGAACTGATCGGCCGGCGGAACAGGGGTGTCGAGCGGGCCGCCGACGGGGAGGCGTTCACCGAGATCTTCAAGGGTGCGCCCAGCGACGCCGCCAGGGCCACCGTCCCCGTCGTGGATCCCGGCGGGTCGGTCGTCGGACTGGTCGGGGCGGGAGTACAGATCGAGAACGTCGGCAACGCCGTTGACCGTCAACTGCCGATGCTCCTGGCATCCGGCGCCGCGGCGCTCGCCCTGGCCACGGGCAGCGCCGCCCTGGTGAGCCGCCGACTGCGGCGGCAGACACACGGCATCGGCCCCACCGAGATGACCCGGATGTACGAGCACCACGACGCGGTCCTGCACGCCGTGCGCGAGGGCGTGCTGATCGTCGGGGACGACGGCCGGCTGATGCTGGCCAACGACGAGGCGCGCCGGCTGCTCGAGCTGCCGCCGGACGCCGACGGGCGCCCGGTCGCCGGCCTCGGCCTCGACGCCGGCATCGCCGACCTGCTCGTGTCCGGCCGTGAGGTGACCGACGAGGTGCACCCGGCCGGGGACCGGCTGCTGGCCGTGAACACACGGCCGACCGCTCCGTACGGCGGCAGTACCGGCAAGGTGGCGACGCTGCGGGACACCACCGAGCTCCGTGCGCTGTCGGGGACGGCCGAGGTCGCCCGTGGGCGGCTCAGGATGCTCTACGACGCCGGGGTGCGCATCGGCTCGACGCTGGACGTGGTCCGGACCGCGGACGAGCTGTCAAGCGTGGCGGTCCCCCGGTTCGCGGACTTCGTCACCGTCGAGCTGCTGGAGCCGGTGCTGCACGGTGACGAGCCGTCCGGCGTGCCCACCGAGATGCGCCGGGCGGCATTGTGCGGCATCCGTGCGGACCACCCCTTCCAGCCGGTCGGCGATGTGATCCGCATCGTGTCCAGCGACACCCCGATGGCGGCCGCCCTGGCCGGCGGCCATGCGACGCTCGAGGCCGATCTCACCGTCGCCCAGGCGTGGCGGGCGCAGGACCCCGAGGGGGCGGACAACGCCCTCGCCTACGGTGTCCACTCGCTGGTCACCGCGCCGGTGCAGGCACGCGGTGTGGTGCTCGGCATGGTCAACTTCTGGCGTTCGGAACGGGCAGAACCCTTCGAGGAGGACGATCTGTCCTTCGCGGAGGAGCTGACCACCCGCGCCGCCGTCGCCATCGACAACGCCCGCCGCTTCACGCGTGAGCACGCCATGGCGGAGACCCTCCAGCGCAGCCTGCTACCGCACGTCCTGCCCAGTCAGAGCGCGCTGGACATCGCCTACCGCTATCTGCCCGCGCAGGCCAGGGTGGGCGGTGACTGGTTCGACGTCATCCCGCTGCCCGGGGCTCGGGTCGCCCTCGTCGTCGGCGACGTCGTCGGCCACGGTCTGCATGCCGCGGCGACGATGGGCCGACTGCGAACCGCCGTGCACAACTTCTCCACCCTCGATCTTCCGCCGGACGAGCTGCTGGCCCGCCTCGACGACCTGGTGAGCCGTATCGACCTGGACGAGCCTGTCGGGGGCGGCGGCGACGGGATCACCGGAGCCACCTGTCTGTACGCCATCTACGATCCGGTCTCCGGCGTGTGCAGCATGGCGACAGCCGGGCATCTCACGCCCGCCCTGGTGCGTCCGGACGGCGGCGTGGAGTTCCTGGAGGTGCCCGTTTCCCCTCCTCTGGGCCTCGGCGGCCTGCCGTTCGGGACCAGGGAGATGCGTCTCCCGGAGGGCAGCCGGCTCGTGCTGTACACCGACGGACTCGTCGAGCACCGCGACCGCGACATCGATGCCGGTCTGGACGTCCTGCGCACCCTCCTGGCCGGCCGCGCCGACCGGCCGCCCGAGGAGATCTGCGAGGCCGTGTTCGACGCCATGGTCCCCTCTCTGCGCCGCGACGACATCGCGCTGCTCGTGGCCGGCACCCGGCTGCTCGACCCGGCCCGGGTCGCGACCTGGGACGTCCCCCGCGACCCCGCGGCCGTCGCACCGGTCCGCAGCGCGTGCAGCCGCAAGCTGGAGGAGTGGGGGCTGGACGCGGTCGGATTCACCACGGAGCTGGTGCTCAGCGAACTGATCACCAACGCGATCCGCTACGGCTCGGAGCCGATCCATGTGCGGCTGCTGTACGAGCGCACCCTGATCTGCGAGGTGTCCGACGGCAGCAGCACCTCCCCGCATCTTCGGCAGGCCGCCATCACCGACGAGGGCGGGCGCGGCCTGTTCCTCGTGGCCCGGCTCGCCGCGCGCTGGGGGACCAGGTACACGCCGACCGGGAAGGTGATCTGGACCGAGCAGTCACTGACCGACGGGCAGGTGCCGGCGGTCGAGGCACTGCTGGACGACCTGGCCTGGTGAACCGGGGGCCAGTGGTCCGGTGAGAAAGGGCGGCCACAGGACCGTTGGTACTGTGGGGATCCGCGACTGATCCCGCCGTGAAAGGGCCCCGAGGACCATGGCGGTGGACGAACTCGACACCCGCATCCTGCGACTGCTGATCGAGCAGCCGCGCACCAGCGTGCGCGAGTACGCCAGGATCCTCGGCATCGCGCGCGGCACGCTGCAGGCCAGGATCGACCGGCTGGAGCGCGACGGGGTGATCACGGGGACCGGTCCGTTCCTCTCCCCCGGCGCGCTGGGCCACCCCGTGCTGGCGTTCGTCCACATCGAGGTGACGCAGGGGTATCTGGACGAGGTGGGCGATGCGCTGGCGGCCGTGCCGGAGATCATCGAGGCGTTCTCGATCACCGGGGGCGGGGACCTGCTGACCAGGGTCGCGGCGCGGGACAACGGGCATCTCGAGGATGTCATCCAGCACCTGATCAATCTGCCCGGCGTGGTGCGCACCCGCACGGAGATGGCGCTGCGGGAGCGGGTGCCGTACCGGCTGCTGCCCCTGGTGGAATCGGTCGGACGCTCGGCCGGTGCTCAGCGCTGAAGAGGCGCTTGACATGCTGGACGGCATGAGCACAGCGCGCACTCCTTCGGTCATCTTCGATCTCGACGGCACCCTGGTGGACAGCGAGCCGAACTACTTCGAAGCGGGGCGCCGGGTCCTGGCCGCGCACGGCGTGCTCGGTTTCGACTGGGCCGAGCACACGGAGTTCATCGGCATCGGAACGCGGGAGACGCTGGAGATCCTGCGCGCCCGGTACGCCATCGACGCACCGCTCGACGAGCTGCTGGCCGCCAAGAACCGCTTCTACCTGGAGCTGGCGCGCGCCTCTACGGACGTGTTCCCCGAGATGCGCAGGTTCGTGGAGCGCCTGTCCGCGGAGGGCGTGCCGATGGCGGTGGCCTCCGGGTCGTCCCGCGCCGCCATCGAGGCCGTGCTCGAGGGCACCGGCCTTGCCGCCCACATGGCCGTCACCGTCTCCGCGGAGGAGGTCGGCCGGGGCAAGCCGGAACCCGATGTCTTCCTGGAGGCGGCCCGCCGTCTGCAGGCGGCGCCCGGCGACTGCGTGGTCCTGGAGGACGCACCGCCGGGAGCGGCGGCGGCCAACGCGGCGGGCATGCGCTGCATCGCCGTCCCGTACGTCGCCGGGACGTCCGACGAGCCCGCGTTCCTCGCGGCAGACCTGCTGTTCCCGGGCGGGCAGCGGGAGTTCACGGCGGAAGCCGCGTACGGGTGGATCACCGGCGCGGTGTGACACGGAAGCGGTGTGACCCAGAAGCGGTGTGACACCGGCGCGCTGCCACGCGGAAGCGGCGTGGCACGGAAGCGATGCGCTGAGCCGCCGTTGTGCTCAGTCTCCGTCGGCCCCGAGCTCGCCGCGCAGCCGGCGGGCACGCAGCACGAGAAGCATCTCGAAGCGGCGGTCGGGGTCCTCCAGCACCTCCCCCCACAACTCGCGGATCTGCCGCAGCCGGTAGCGGGCCGTCTGCGGATGGATGCCCAGGCGGTGCGCCACCTCCGGGGCGCCGCCCGCCGTTTCGAGCCAGGCGAGGAGGGTTTCCGCCAGCCGGCGGGCCTGGGCGGGCCCCGTGTTCTCGAGTGGCGCCAGACAGCGGTGGGCCGCCGCGTCGATGAGCTCCGCGGACGGCAGCAGCACCATTTCTTCCGTGCGCTCCGTGCAGTGCAGCACCTCGCCGCCCGGCAGCAGTCCGCCCTCGACGAGCCGGACCGCCGTCTCCGCCCAGCGCAGCGACTTCGCCGCGGCTGCAAGCGGCACCGGCGGGCCGACCGCACCGGACCAGCCCGCCGTGGCGCGGCGCAGCATCTCGGAGCGGCCGGCGGTGCACGGTTCCGGAATGACGATGCGGGGCTGCTCGCTCTCCATGTCGAGGAGGATGCCCGGCTCCACCGCGGGGGCTACGGCTTCCCTGGCGGGGCGCACCAGTATGCCAACGGCGATGGTCCGGGGCAGTTCCCAGCCGATGCGGGCCGCCCGTTCGGCGAGCGTGCCGGCCGGGTCGCCCCGGTGTTCCACAAGCAGCCGGTCAATCAACTGGCGTTGCAGACGGAGCCGTTCACCGGCCCGGCGGGCGGCGGCCTCCGCGTAGCCGCGTACCGACTGTTCCACGAGGCCGTCCAGATACTCGAAACCGGATTCGGCGAGTTCGTACATGGCCGGCGCTGCGATGTCGACGTGCTGGCCGATCTCGGCGAACCGGCGCCAGGCCAGCCTCACCCCGAGGCGGTAGGTGGCCTGGAGCGAGTCGAGGCTGCGCCCGTCCCGTCCTTCACCGCGCCCGAACTCCTGGAAGACCTCGGGCGGTACGCGGGGATTCCCGGCGCCCGACGCCAGATTGTGTACGAACCCTTCGATGGCGCGGCGAATTCCGACGAGCGCCATGGGCTCGCCCGAGCCGTCCTCGACGAGCCGGAGGTGGGGATGTTCACGGCGGATCTCGGACAGGATCCGCTGCGCCAGCTCGCCCGCCTCGCCCAGCGCGATGGCGGCGAACCGGTCGACCTTTTCCTTGGGCACCTCGCTCCACGCGGGGCGCGTCATCGTCCGGGCTGGGCGGTGTCGTAGCTGATCAGAGGGACGTTCGGCTGGTCGGGCGTGGCGTTCAGCAGCGCCACGATCCCTAAGGCCGCGCCCACGGCGAGCGCCGCGGCGAACACGGCTGTGACGGCTGCGGCGAACAGTCTGCGCATGTCGGGTCAGCTCCTTGCTGGAGAGTTCCCCCACCCGTCAGCCGGCCCCCACCGGCTGGACGCACAGTGTTGACAGTACATTGACAGATAGTCAAGTGCTGCCTACTGTCGTGAACCCTTGAGGGCTGACCGGCCCGGGGCCCGTGCATCTCCCTGTGAAGTTCTTCGATCCAGGAGTGCCCGGATGCGCCGTACCGCTTCACCGACCTCCCTTCTCCTGCTGGGAGCAGGGGTCTTCCTGCTCGTGCTGGCCCCCCTTCTCGCCTGGTACGTCACACCCCAGGCCAAACGCACACCGATCGACGTCGACACCACCACCGTGTTCACCGGCACCGGCAGCTACTTCGACACCTCGAAGGTGAGGACGGTGCACGGGAAGAGGATCACGGTGACCCGGCAGGTCCGGGGAGACGTGGCCGACAGCGAGAAGAGCGGCAACGCGGTGTGGGACGTGTCCACCTCCGTCGACACCGACGCCACGCTGCCCGCCTCCGACACCCGGGACTCCCTGCAGTGGACGCTCGAGCGCTGGGTGACCGACCGCGCCACCAATGAGCCGGTGCACTGCTGCGAGGAGTCGCCCGTCTTCGACGGCGAGGCGTACCTGAAATTCCCCTTCGATGTCGAGGAACGCTCCTACCGCTGGTGGGACGGCACGCTCGGCGGCGTGGTCCAACTCCGCTACAGCGGCGTCAAGAAGATCCAGGGCTACGAGGGCCTGCGGTTCACCGGCAGCGTCCCGCCGACCAGGACCGGGGTTCGGCAGGTGCCGGGACGGCTGGTCGGCAGGGACCGGGCGCCCCAGGTGCTGGCCGAGGAGTGGTACGCCAACGGCGCGATCGAACTGGTCGTGGACCGGCGCACCGGCCGCATCGTGTACGCGGCCATCGGGCCCCGCAAGACGCTGCGCGCACCGGGATCGGACAAGGACGCGGTCGTGCTGCTGGAGAGCGAGCGGCTCGCGTTCACCGCCGAGACCCAGCGGCAACAGGTCGGCCTGGCTTCGCGCGACAGCGACAAGCTCGCGGCCCTCGGAACCACCGCACCGGCAGGTGCCGGGGCGCTCGGAGCGGTGCTCGCGCTCGTGGGCGCCGCCCTGGTGGCGCGGGGTCGCCGGCCGGCGCCGGATCGCACGGATGCTCACTTGGTGACGAGTCCGTCCGCCTGAGAGCTGCCGAAGTTGTCATACCGGTGAGTAGCCGCGCGCCGACGGCATGTCCAAACTGGCGTTCCCCACCGAAGCACGGCCCCCCGGTCACCCTCTCTCCCCCGCGCTTCCCCCCTATTCCAGTCCCCCCATCCCCTCCGCACCCCGAAACGAGTTGGAGCGCCCATGCCCCAGCACGTACCTCCCCCACTGCTCGAGGCACCGCCCCTCCCGCCGGCTCACCGCCACGGCCGGCACCCTTTCTTACCGGACGCACTCGAGCCGCCGCGTCGCATCGTCTTCCTCGCCCACCGCGACCTGGGCAACCCCGCCGCCGGCGGTTCCGAGCTGCTGATACATCAGCTCGCACAGGGCCTCACCGACCTCGGCCACCACATCACCCTGCTCTGCGGCGGACCGGCCGTGCACCGGCCGTACCGCGTCGTGTCGGCGGGCGGACGACTGGGCCACTACCTCGGTGCCCGCTCCGCCTTCGCCCGGCAGGTCGGCGAGTGCGACCTGCTGGTCGAGGTCTGCAACGGCATGCCGTACCTCGCCCCGCTGTGGCACCGCGGCCCCACCGTCTGCCTGGTCAATCATGTGCACACCGAGCTCTGGGACATGCGCTTCCCGGCGCCGGTGGCGGGTGCCGGACGGCTCCTCGAACACTGGGCGCTGGCTCGCGCTCACCGCGGCAACCTGATGGTCGCCGTCTCCCCCTCCACAGCCGGCGCCCTGCGGGCGATCGGTGTGCCGGACGGGCGGATCCGGGTGGTCCACAACGGAGTTCACGAACCGGCCGCCCGTAGCCCCCGCTCGCGGACACCGCTGTTCCTGGCGCTCGGCCGGCTGGTCGACTACAAGCGCATCGATCTGCTGTTGCGCCTGTGGGAGCGGGTACGGCCCGTGACCGGCGGCAGACTTGTCGTCGTCGGCGACGGGCCGGAGCGCGAGCGCCTCGAGCGCCTCGCCGGTGAGGGCGTCGAGTTCACCGGTCACGTCTCGGAGGCCGAGAAGCACCGGCTGCTGTGCGAGTCCTGGCTGCTGCTGCACCCCGCGGCCGTCGAAGGCTGGGGGCTGGTCGTCACGGAGGCCGGTGCGCGCGGGACGCCCGCCCTCGGGTTCGACGTGCCGGGACTGCGGGACTCCGTCGAGGACGGTGTCACCGGTGTCCTGTCCCGTGGCGAGTCGTCGTTCGCCGCGGCATGGTGCACGCTGGCGCTCGACGACGCCCGCCGTGAAGAGATGGGCAAGGCCGCAGCCGAACGGGCCGCGGCGTTCCGCTGGAGCAGCACCGTAGGGCAGTTCGCGGCGGTGGCGGCGGAAGCGATGGATGCCACGCCTACGCCTGGGCACGGCACTCCTCCGCCGGCGAGCGGTGCGCTCGCGTGAAGGACCCGTCACTGCGCCGCTCCCTCACTCTGTTCCGGGCGTTCATGCGGGAGCAGACCGACCCCGCCGCCGCCTACGCGCTGCTCGCCCGTGATGCCGCCGACCAGGTCGAGCGGTACATGAAGCTCGACGGCCGTGTCGTCGCCGATGTCGGCGGCGGCAGCGGCTGGTTCACCGCCGAGTTCGCACGGCGCGGTGCGCGCAGTCTTCTGTTCGAACCGGATGCCGCCGAGCTGGCCGGGAAACCGGTCGAGGGGACGGTCGTCGCCGACGGCTACCTTCTTCCGCTCGCCGACGGCTCGGCCGACATCTGTTTCTCCTCCAATGTGCTGGAGCACGTCGCCGACCCATGGACGTTCCTCAGCGAGATGGTGCGGGTCACCCGGCCCGGCGGCCTGATCTACGTCTCGTACACCAACTGGCTCTCGCCGTGGGGCGGCCACGAGTGGGCGCCCTGGCACTATCTGGGCGCCGAGCGTGCGCGTGCCCGCTACGAACGCCGCACGGGACGGCCCGCGAAGCACCGGCTCGGCGAGAACCTGTTCGCGCTCGGTGTCGGGCCGACCCTGCGCCACGTGCGAGGCCGTGACGACGTGGACGTGGTCTCCGCGCGCTCGCGCTACTGGCCCGTCCTCCCCGAGCTCGTCCCCCGGGTGCCCGGGCTGCGTGAGTTCGCCACCTGGAACCTCCTCCTCATTCTCCGGCGGTGTTCATGACCAGCGCGCTCCACGCCACCCGACCGCCCGCCCTCCCCACCGCCGAGGGCCTGCCCCCCGGCCGCTCTCCGGGCCCGCGGTCCCGCCGCTGGCTGCTGGGGTTCTGGGCGGCGGTGTTCGTCGCCTTCCTGGCGGTGTCGCCCGGCCGCATGACGTTCGAGACGAAGCTGGGCGTGGTCGCGGACCCCTGGCAGTTCCTGAGCGACCTGGGCCAGTTGTGGCACGACCGCGCCGGGTTCGGCGGGATCGCCGACCAGTACGTCGGCTACGTGATCCCGATGCTGCCGTTCCACGCCGTGGCCGATCTGCTGCACCTGCCGGTCTGGCTCGCGGAGCGGCTGTGGCTCTCGATCGTCGTGACCACGGCGTTCTGGGGCGCCCTGCGGCTGGCCGAGCGGCTGGGGACCGGTTCCGCGCGGAGCAGGCTGCTCGGCGCCGCCGTCTACGCCCTCTGGCCCACGTACACCATCGTCGTCGGGTCGACCTCCGCGGCGGCGCTGCCCGGGGCGATGCTGCCGTGGGTACTGCTGCCGCTGACGAACCCGCGGAACAGCCCGCGGATCGCCGCCGTCCGTTCGGCGCTGCTGATCCCCTTGATGGGCGGTGTGAACGCTGCGTCCACCCTGGCCTCGCTGCTGCCCGTCGGCCTCTATCTGCTGTGCCGGCCGGGCGGGCCCCGCAAGCGGGCGCTCATCGCCTGGTGGACACCCGCGGTGGTCCTTGCGACCGCGTGGTGGATCGTGCCCCTGCTCCTGCTCGGCACGTACGGCGAGAACTTCATGCCGTACGTCGAGTCCTCGCAGACCACCACCGCCACCATGTCGGCGACCGAAGTGCTGCGCGGAGCGGGGAACTGGGTCGGCTATCTCAACTTCGGCGAGGCCTGGCTGCCCGCCGGCTGGACCGTCGTCACCTCGGCCGTCGTCGTCACCTGCTCGGCACTCGCCGCCGCCCTCGGTCTGGCCGGTCTCGCACGGCGCGATCTGCCGGAGCGCCGCTGGCTGGTGGTGACCGCGCTGGCGGTCGGCCTCATCACGCTTGCCGGGTACGGCGGGTCGCTGGGCGGCCCGTTCCACACGACCGTGCAGGAGTGGCTGAACGGGCCGCTGGTGCCGTTCCGCAACGTCTACAAGTTCCAGACCGGTCTGGCCCTGGCGCTGGCGCTGGGCCTCATGCACGTGACGGCCGTGCTCACCCGCGCCTCCCGGGTGCGCGGCCGGCGCTTCGTCCCGGCCGCGGCCGCCGTGCTGGTACTGCCGGGACTGTGCTGGCCGTACGTCAACGGGTCCATCCTGCAACCGGGTTCGTTCCGGGCACTGCCCGCGTACTGGGAGACGACGGCCGACTGGCTGGCCGAGAACTCGGCCGACGACCGGGCACTCGTCGTGCCCGCGACCGCCCACGGCATCTATACCTGGGGCTCCCCCATCGACCAGCCCCTCGACGTCCTGGCCCGCTCGCCGTGGGCGCAGCGCGACTACGTGCCCTTCGGCACCCCGGGCAACCGCCGCGCGATGGACGCCGTCGAGCAGGCCCTGACCACCGGAGGCGAGGTGCCGGGCCTGAGCGCGTATCTGCAGCGCGCAGGCCTGCACTACGTCGTCGTGCGCAACGACCTCGACCCCGCCCAGTTGGGGCACATCCCCACCACCACCGTGAAGCGCACCCTCGAGGCGTCCGGGTACCGGCGTGTCACCGGCTTCGGTCCGGTGCTGACCGGCGGGCGGATCGCCGACGACACGCCGGTGCAGGTGGAGGGCCTGTTCCCGCGGCAGCGCGCCGTTGAGATCTACGAACCGCCCGCAGGCACGCAGCGGCCCGGCAGGGCCCGGCTGACGCCCGCGTCGGCCACGGCGGTCGTCAGCGGCGGCCCCGAGTCGCTGCTGCCGCTGTCCGCCGGCGGCTCGGTCACCGGGCGGCCCGCCGTCCTGGCCGGCGACGGGCATCCGGGCGTGGACCGGCCGGCGATGTACGCGGCGGGTGACGGGATGCGCCGCGCGGACACCCGCTTCGGCCTGGTCAACTCCAACACGTCCCACACGTACACCCGCGAAGAACGCAACGCGCCCGAGTCGGCCCAGGACCCCGGGGCGCAGCCGCGGCAGATCCTGCCGCTGTCCGCCGCGCGGCACCAGACGACGGCCGTGCTGCGCGGCGCCGACTCGGTCAGCGCCTCGTCCGTCGGCAACTGGCTCTTCCACCTGCCGCAGTACGACCCGGTCAACGCGTTCGACGGCAACCCGGACACCGGGTGGGCCGAAGGGTCTCCGGGATCCCCGAAGGGCGAATGGGTCAGGATCGATTTCACCGGCCCGACGGCCGTCCCCGCCTCTGTGCTGCTGACCCCGCTGCCCAGCGGGAACGTGCGGGCGGCTCCCACGGTGGTCCGTGTCGAGACCGATCGCGGCAGCAGGACGAGTCCGCTCAGGCCGGACGGCTCGGTACAGAAGGTCGCCGCTCCCGAAGGGACGGCCAGCTGGCTGAAGGTGACGATTCTTCAGTCGCAGCAGGGCCGCCCCGGGCTGACCGGGGCCGGATTCAGCGACATCGCCGTCCCGGGTGTGCAGGTGACGCGGATGCTGGAGCTTCCGCAGGACGCGCCCAGGGACGGCGCGGACGCCGTCGTGTACTCCCTGCGGCGGGGCAGCGACCCGGGCGGCCTGTCCGCCGTCCCGTCGGAAGTGGGCCTGCACCGGCAGTTCACCGCCGCCCGCTCCGGCGCCTACACCGTCGGCGCCACCGCACGGCCCGTGCCCGGCGAAGCCCTCGACACGCTGCTGTTCGAACTCACCGGCCGCCGCGACAACATCGTCGTGACCGCCGACTCCACCGCGAACCTCGGGACCGATCTGAGCCCGCGCAACCTCACGGACGGCGACCTCACCACGGCCTGGATCGCCGGTGAGCGGCCCGTGCTCCACCTGTCCTGGCCGAAGAAGACCTCGGTCGGCGAGATCGTCTTCGCGGCGGCCGGCGGGCTGTCCACCCGGCCGGAGCAGGTGCAGATCAGCTCGCCCGACGGAACGGCGGTCGCCGCCGTGGACGAGAACGGCATGGCCCGGTTCTCCCCCATCGCCACCGACCGCATGGACATCACCATCTCCCGCGCGGCGCCGCTGACTCTCCACAACCCCGTTGCCGACGACGAGTTGCAGCTGCCGGTCGGCCTGAGCGAGGTCCACATCCCCGCGCTGGAGAAGTTCCGGGCCCCGCAGCCGGACCCGGACCGGACGTTCACACTGCCGTGCGGCAAGGGACCGGTCCTGTCCGTCGACGGACAGTTCCTCGAGACGCGCGCCGAGGGACGGGTCGGGGACCTGACCGGACGCCGTCCCGTCGAGGTCAGTGTGTGCACCGACCAAAGCCGTGTGGAGTTCGACGAGGGCACCCACACCGTCGAGGCCGGGGACACGGGCCCCCTCGCCGTCACCGGCGTCACCCTGACCACCGGAACCCCGCCGGCCGTCGCCGACGCGGCACGCCCGATGGAGGTCAAGGGCGGCGGCGAGAACGGCGGCGACAGGCGCTCGGTGCGGGTCGGACCGGGGGACGCCTCGTATCTGCAGATCCACGAGAACTACAACGCGGGCTGGAAAGCCACGCTGGACGGCAAGGAGCTGAGGCCGCTGCGGATCGACGGCTGGCAGCAGGCCTGGCTGATCCCGGCCGGCCAGGGTGGCACGGTCACCCTCGAGTACGCGCCGTCGAGCGTCTACGAGGCCGGGCTGATCGGCGCCGGGGCACTGCTGGTCGTGCTGCTTGGTCTCGCGCTCTTCGGGCGGCGCACCCGGCCGGACACGGAAACGGTCGCGCAGCCGCCGGGCCCGGGCCTGCTGCTGGGCACGGTCGCCCTGACTCTCGTGGCCTTCGCGGTCGCCGGGCCGGTCGCCGCGGCCGTGCCCGTACTGGCCCTGGTGGCGTGGCTGCGCCCGTCGTTCCTCGCGCCGCTCGCGTTCGCGGCGATGGCCGGGGCGGGTGCGGTGGCCGTACTCGGCAGCGCGGGGCGGCCGTCGCTCGGCGAGGGCGCGTACGGCCCCGTGGCCCAACTACTCGCGCTGACGGCGCTCTTCGCGGCGCTCGTGTCCGTGGGCCGCGAACGCGGCGCCCACCGCGCGACGGGACCAGGGGCGCCGGGCGATCCCGGCTCACCGGGCCGGTCTTCGTCGGCCGACGGTCCGGGAGCGGCCGCAGACCCGTACGGCAGCCGGGCTGCCAACGCTGCCGCCGAGGACCCCGACTCCGCACCGCCCGCCGGGTCCCCGCCGCCCAGGAGCACCCGAAGCGGCACGCCCGGCGCCGGCCCGCGCCCCCAAGGCCACGCGCCCGTAGCCGGCCGAAGCCGCGCACCCGGTACACCCCAGGCAGGCCCGCAACCCGAAGGCCCCGCCCCCGGGAACGCCCGGGACGCCGCGCCCGGTGACCCCAGCCGCGGACCGCGCCCCGGGTCACCGCCGCCCGGGACGGTCGCGGACGGCCCCCGCCCGCAGCCGCCCGGCGGGCCCGGGGCGTGGACGGGAAGCAGCGGTCCGTGGCCGCCCGAGCACCCCCGGGGGAGGGTCTGATGGCGACCGTGCAGCGTCCGTCCTCCTCCGCCCCCACTCCCGCCGTCCCCGCCGCCGCCGTGTCTGGCCGGCAGCTGCCGCGGGTGCCGTTTCCCGTCGTCGACGAGATCGCACGGCACTGCGCGCAGGACGCCGAACCCAACACGGTGCACATCGAGATCCATCTCCCCGGCCGCGTCGAACCGGACCGTCTGCGGGCCGCGTTCGCCGAGGCCCTCGGCCGGCACCCGCGTGCGCTGATGCGCGAGCGGGCGCGGAGCCCGCTCGCGCGTCGCTACGAGTGGGAGCTGACCGACGGGCCGGACACCGAGGTGGTGACGTTTCCGGCGCGCGCCCCCGGCGCACTCGCCCGGGCCCGCGAGCGCGCGCTCTCCGAGGCGCCCTCGTTGACCTCGTCACCGCCGCTGCGGCTCGAGGTCGTCGAGGAGCCGGGCCGGTGCGGCTGCGTTCTGGTGTTCACGCTGCATCACACCGCGCTCGACGGCCCGGCGTGCCTGCGGGTCGCGGCAACGGCCGCGGAGGTCTACAGCGGTCGTACCGCCCCCGTCGTACCGGCCCCGCCCCGTCCGGTGTCCCCGCCCGCCGCGCCGCAGGGCGCTCGCCGTGCTTCGGGGGCGGCCAGACCCGCACGGGTCTCGGCCGGCTCGCCGGGACCGACACCGGGGAACGGGATGCTCGTCGCCGAACTGACGGTTCCGGCACGGCAGTCGGGCGCGCCCTACACCGTCAACGACCAGCTTCTGGTGGCCACCGCCCTGACCGTCGCCGACTGGAACCGGGCCCATGGAGCGCCGGAGCGTCCGCTGCGCATCACCATGCCGGTGGACGACCGCAGCCGCGGCCCCGAGATGCCGATCGGCAACGGCACCCGGCTGGTCGAGGTGGCCTTCACGGCCGCGGACGTGGCCGACGGCGCGGACATCGCCGCCCTGTTGCGCCGTACCGCGGAACGAACCCGGGCGCTCAAGGCACGGCCGCGTCCCCAACTGGGCCGTGCCGCGGGCCTGCTGACGGCGCCGGTGGCGCCGGTCGCCGTACGGGCGCTGGTGACCCGGACACTGCGGGTGCTGGCCGCACCGTGGACGTCGACGACGCTGCTCAGCAACATCGGCCGCGTTCCGTACCCGCTGGACTTCGGCGACGCCGGCGTGGCCGACGCCGTCTGGTTCTCGGCGCCGGCCCGGATGCCGCGCGGACTCACCGTCACCACGGCGTCCACCGGGGGCCGGCTCCATCTGGTGCTGCGCTGGTCGCGCGCCCTGCTCTGCGACGACGACGGCGCACGTCTGCGCGACCTGTTCACCCACCACCTCGACGCCACGGAGGTCCCGTGAGCAGCACCGGTTCGGCGACTCTGCGGGACTTCTACGAGGATCCCGCCGTCCCCGTCGCGTCGGGCGACGCCCGCAGCAGACGCCAGGCGCGGGTGCTGGCGCAGGCGCTCGGCGCGACGCCGCGGCAACTGATCGTCGACGTCGGCTGCGGCGACGGCACCGCGGCGCGGGCGGCGGCCCCCGTGCTCGCCGGCCACCGCCTGGTCGGCGTCGACTGGTCGCAGGACGCGCTGCGCCGCGCCCGGCCGCGGATGGGCCACGTGGTGCGCGGCGCCCTCGACTGCGGACTCCCGCTGGCCGACGGGTGCGCCGACGCGGTGCTCTTCAGCGAAGTCATCGAGCATCTTGTGGATCCGGACCACGCCTTGGACGAACTGCACCGCATCCTGCGGCCCGGTGGCCATCTGATGCTGTCCACACCGAACCTCGCCGCCTGGTACAACCGGGTTCTGCTGCTGGCCGGCGTACAGCCGGTGTTCTCCGAAGTGAGTCTGCGCGGCATCCACGGCAGGCCCGGTACGCAGGTGGTCGGCCACCTGCGGCTGTACACGGCCCGTGCCCTCCGCTCCTACCTGTCCGCGTCCGGATTCCGTGACGTACGGATCACGGGGGCGCCGTTCCACGGGGTGCCGCGTGCGCTGCGGCTGCTGGACCGGGCGGCGTGCGCCGTGCCCGGTGCGGCGTCCATCCTGCTCGCGCACGCGCGGCGGGGGTGACGCGATGTGGTGGGGCGTGGGCGCCGCGCTGATGGCCAACCTGCTCTACAGCGTGGGTTTCGTACTGGAGAAACGGGCCCTGGGCCGACTGCCCGCGCTGGCCGCACGCAGACCGGTGCGGGTCGTCCTGGTCCTGCTGACCAGCCCGCTGTGGATCGCCGGATCGCTGGCCCTGGCCGCCGGTTTCGTCGCCCAGCTCGTCGTCTACCGCGCGCTGCCCATCGCCGCCGCTCAGGGCATCTTCGTCTCCGGCCTCGTCCTGCTCCTGTTGCTGTCGTCCGCTGTCCTTGGCGAACAGCCGTCGGGGCGCGAACGCTACGCGCTGGGCGCGGTACTCGTCGCCCTGCTGATGGTCGTCGCCTCGGTCCGTGAGGGCGAGGACGTAGTGAGCAGCGGCGCTCCTTGGACGCTGGTGCTCCTCGTGTGCGTGCCGACGCTGGCTGCGGGCGTGTGGTTGTACGGGCGGGTCGAGGAACGGTCCCGCAAGCGGCACCGGGTGCCGACGAACGGCATCGGCTACGGCGTGGCCGTGGGACTGCTCTACGGGGTCAGCTCGCTGGCGATCAAGGGCGCATCGAGCCGTCTGACCGGCACCGACATCGGTGAAACCGCCCGCGCGCTGTTCACTTCGCCCTACCCCTATCTGCTGCTGTTCACCGCGGCGGCCGGTCTGGTCATGTCCCAGGCGGCGCTGCAGCGTTGCCGCGCTTCCCTCATCGTGCCGGTCTGCACCACGGTGACGTGCCTGTTCACGGCGGTGCTCGGAACGCTCACCTTCGGCGAGACGCTGCCCGAGGATCCGCTGCTGCTGACATTACGTGTGGCCGGCACCGCGCTGGCGCTGTCGGTGCTCCTCGCGCTTCCCCGCCACGACCCGTCCCCCTGACCTGCTCGACCGTCCCCCCACCCCCGACCGCAAGGAAGCTCCCATGGACCCCGCCGACCCGCTGCTCCGCATCCTCGCCTGCCCGCTCGACAAGGGCCCGCTGACTCTCCTGGCCGAACAGGACATGCTGTACAACCCGCGGCTGCAGCTCAGCTATCCCATCGTGGACGGCATCCCCCAACTGCTCCCATCCTCCGGCAGCCGGGTCACCGAGGAGGACCACATCAGGTACCTGCGGACGGCCGCCGAGTGACCACCCTGGCGGCAGCGGCAGCCGCCCGCCTGCCCACCCGCTGGGTCGGCTCCGCCGCCTGCGCCGTCTACCCCCGCTTCGAGCCGGAACTGGACCGGCTCTCCGACTTCTGCCCGGCGGGAGGCACGGCACTCGACATCGGCGGCTGGTACGGCCCCTGGTCGCGCCGGCTCGCCGCCCGCTGCGCGCACGTCGTCACCGTCGAACCCGTTCCCCATCTGGCCCGGTACCTCGAGGCGTCCCTGCCGGGCAACGCCCGAGTGGTGCGGGCGGCGGCCAGTGACCGCAACGGCACGGCACACCTGTGGCTTCCGGCGGGCGACCGAGGGGATCGGGGGGGCTCCTCGCTCGCCCGCCGGGACATCCATGCCCACAGCCTGGAGGTACCCTGCCTCACGATCGACAGCCTCGGCCTCCGTGACGTCCGCTTCGTCAAGGTGGACGTCGACGGCGAGGAGCTGCCCGCGCTGCTGGGCGCGTCGGGTCTGCTGCAGAGGCAGCGCCCCGCGCTGCTCGTCGAGTTGGAGAGGCGCATCCGCCCCGTCGCGCCGGTCGTCGCCCTGCTGACCGGCCAGGGCTACCGGGGCTGGGTCCTGGCCGGTCGTCGGTGGGCGCCTCTCGACGAGTTCGACCTGGCGGCGCACCAGGCGAGGACCGAGCACCTGGTGCACCGGGGGCTGCTGCGCCGGGCCGTGGCGTTGCGCGGCACCCGTTACATCAACTCGGTGCTGTTCCTGCCGGCGGACCGCCTCCCCGGACGTAAGTGACGCCTGGCCCCTGTGCCATACTCAGCGCGCTCGCTGCCCGTTCCGAAGTCGTGGGGATCATCGTTGAAGTCCGAGCGCGCCCTCCCCGGCGCCGCCGCACACGTCGCCGTCCGAGCCGTCCTCCCGCGGACGACCGTGCCGGATGAGCGCTGCGCCGTGCAGGCGTCCGACATCCGCCGGGGCAGCGGCACGTGAGCGGCATAGCACTCAGCACCCCCTATCTGGACACGGACGCGGAACAGCTCTCCTTCGCGCTGGGCCGGCCGCCGCTCGAGGCGCTGGCCGTGCGCGATCTGACGGTCGCCGGACTCGACGTCCAGCTCAGGCTCCTGGGCGCCTCCCATCAGGTCTTCGCAGGGCCGGTCGGGGAGACCGTCGCCTGCCTGCCCGGCGTGGCGGGAGGCCTGCCGGACTCGGCCGCGCAGGAGTTCGACGGCTGGGGCTACCGCTTCAGTGCCCGCGTCGAGCACTTCGCGGCCGACGAGTTCAGCGAACAGGTGGCGAGGATACGCAGCCGGTCCGGCGCGGACCCGGAGGCGCTGTACGGGGTGTTCCCCGGTTCCCCGGAAGCCGTCACCGCCCTGATCGTCGAGCGGCACGGCACCGGACTGGGCTGGCGCACTTGGCACACGTACCCGCAGAGCCGCCAGATCGTGGCGACGCACACCCGGCTGGAGGCCCGATGAAGACCGCCCGACTCATCAGCGTGACGATTCTCGCCACGGCCCTGCTCACCGCCTGCTCGAGCGAGCCGGACGAGGGGAACAGCGTGCCGGCGTCCTGGATCCGCCAGGAGTACAGCGCCACCGGCACCGCCTACGTCGACAGCAGCGACTCGACGTCAAAGGTCGCCAAGGAGATCGACGGCCACACCTCGGCCCGTGACCGCATCGACGACGGGGACACGGTCCTGCTGCGCTACCGGGACGACATCGTCGCGGTCACCCCGTACAAGAGCGGCGGCAGCCTGATCGAGATCGACGACTACCGCACCGGCTACTACCGCTGGAAGTCCAGCATCCGGTCCGTGTGGCCCGACCCGGACAGCGCCTCATTCCGCGGTGGCGGCCCCGGCGAAGGCAAGTAACTCCTCCGGTTCATCCGTTCGAACTCCTCGACGTCCCCGAAAGGCACCCCCGTGGCAGAGATCTTCGAGTCGGCAGGGAACGCCCTGCTCTACGGCCTGGTCGGCTTCATCGTGATGGCGGTCGGCTTCATCGCCCTCGACCTCGTGACCCCCGGCAAGCTGCTGCATGTCGTGTGGACGGAACGCAACCGCGGCGCCGCCGTTCTCCTCGCCGGTCAGACGATCGCCATCGGTCTTGTCATCGACCAGTCGATCAGGGCCAGCGAATCGGAGCAGGGGCTCGGCATGGGCCTGTTCAGCACCCTGCTGTACGGTCTCGCCGGTGTCGCCGTGATGACCTTCATCTCCGTCGTCGTCGGTCTCCTGACACCGGGCCGCCTGGGCCACGCCGTGCTCGACGACAACGGTGACCGCCCCCATCCCGCCGCCTGGGTCCAGGCTGCGATGTACATCGGCACGGCCTTCATGGTCGGCGCCGCGGTCTCGTAGCCACACCATGGGCACCACCCTGCTCGACCGCACCACCCCCGCCGTACCTGCCCCGCCCGTGACGTATTCGCGGGCGGCGCGTTTCCTGCTGCTGTTCTCGGTGTTCCTCTGCGCGGCCTGCGGCCTGGTCTACGAACTGGCACTGACCGCGCTGGGCAGCTACCTCATCGGCAACTCGGTGATGCAGACCTCCGTCGTCATCTCCGTGATGGTCTTCGCGATGGGCATCGGCTCGCTGGCGGCCAAACCGCTGCAACGGCGTGCGGTCGGTGCGTTCGCCGTCGTGGAGGCACTACTCGCGCTCACCGGCGGTCTGTCGGTGCTCGTGCTCTACGTGGCGTTCGCCTGGCTCCGGGTCTACATGCCGGCGATGGTGGTGGTCTCGTTCCTTGTGGGCCTGCTCATCGGGGCCGAGATCCCGCTGCTGATGACGCTTCTTCAGCGCATCAGGCGACAGGAGGCGGGCAGCGCGGTCGCCGACATGTTCGCGGTGGACTACATCGGAGCGCTCGTCGGCGGTCTGTGCTTCCCCCTGCTGCTCCTGCCGACCTTCGGCCAGCTCAAGGGCGCCCTGGTGGTGGGGGCGGTCAATGCGGTGGCCGGCGTGATCGTCGTCCTGTGGATCTTCCGCCGGCAGACCCGCCGCTTCGTGCGGAACGCGCTGCTCACCGGGGCGGCCGCGGTCCTCGCGGTGCTCGGCTCGGTGTACGTGCTGGCGGACGACATCGAGGTCACCGCCCGGCAGCAGCTCTACCGCGACCCGATCGTCCACGCGGAGACCACGCCGTACCAGGACATAGTCGTCACCCGGTCCACCGCCTTCACGGGCGAGCAGGACACCCGGCTGTTCCTCAACGGCGACCTTCAGTTCTCGTCGGTCGACGAGTACCGGTACCACGAGGCGCTCGTCCACCCCGCCCTGTCCAAGAAGCGCTCCTCGGTGCTGATACTGGGCGGCGGCGACGCGCTGGCCCTGCGGGAGGTCCTGCGCTACGACGACGTCGAGAAGGTCACGCTCGTCGATCTCGATCCGGCCATGACGCGGCTCGCCCGCTCGTTCGGGCCGCTGAGCGAACTGAACGGCCACGCGCTCGCCGACCCCCGCGTCACCGCCGTCAACGCCGACGCCTTCAACTGGCTGCGGGACGCCACCCAGCGCTTCGACACGGTCCTCATCGATTTCCCGGACCCGGACACGGCGGCGCTGGCCAAGCTGTACTCCGTCGAGTTCTACCACCTGCTGGGGCGCGTCCTGCAGCCGGAAAGCCAGGTCGTGGTGCAGGGCGGCTCCCCGTTCTTCGCCCCCAAGTCGTACTGGTCGATCGCCAAGACGATCGGCGCGGCCGGCTACCGCACCACCGAGTACCAGGTGGACGTCCCGAGCTTCGGGAACTGGGGCTTCGTCCTGGCCACCCCCGGCGCCGGCGCGCCGCCGCCGCTGCGCCTGGCGAAGGATGCCCCGCCGCTGCGCTTCCTGGACGACGCCGTCCTCGAGGCCGCCACGGTCTTCCCCGTGGACCGCCGCCCCCAGAACGTACGGGCCAGCACGCTGATGGATCCCGTGGTCCTGGAGTACACCCGCCACGAGTGGCAGAACTACTGAGTCGAGTCGGTGCGTCGGCCGTCCCCGTTCGGCAGGGTGGTCGAGTGACCGGCAGCCGCGACATCCGTGGGCAGGGCGCTGGTCAAGCGGATGAGGGACAACGGCAGGACCCCCTCCCAACCCCACAGCCTCATGGCGACCAGCCCTGCTCCGTCCTTGCGGACCTCGAGGCCGGGAATCTGGGTGCTGTGCCAGGACTCGGTGTGTTCGCCCATGTCGTCGCTCACGTTCCGGGCCGATGGCGCGATGCCCGACGGGATGCCCCGGCAGGAGCAACCGGTCGCCGCGATCGCGTCGCCCTATGTCGGTTCTGGTTCAGGGGCAGGACGACGTCCACGACCTGACGCGAGTCGGGGACGGCCGCGGGAGTGGGCCGTGCCGTGCGCGACGTGGCCTTGATCGCCCGTCAGCCCCACGGCCGCCGGGCCGGTGTTTCCGTCCCCCCCCTCTCGTCCGGCCTAGACGCGCAGCAGACAAGCAGATCGATGCGGTCGACAGCGCGGAAAGCCGCATTTCGGCCCACGCGTCGCGGCGAACGGGTTAATTGTGCGACCGGGCGGCGGGGCCCGAGGAGCGCTCCGCCGCCGGTCAAGGACTCTTCCGGGGCGCGGTGTTCACCCGCGTGCCGATCCGCGCACCGTCCCAGGGCAGCACCCGGCCCCTCGCGCGGCAGGCCGCCGCCCGCCGCCCGTGCTCGCGGCCCCGACCAGTTGTCGGCCCCGTCACCCGAAGAGCCCACAGCCTTCCCCAAAGGAGCATCCCGAGTGGTGCGGACTTGCGTGCTGGCTGACGGTGGATCACGTCGCCCCTGCGGACCGATGAGCCGACGGGATGTCAGCTGACGCAGTCGCGACGAAAGGAAACGTGAAATGCGCTCTGCCCGCATTCTGCTCGCCGCAGCTACCGCCACAGCGGCCATGGCGATCGCAGCCCCCAGCGTCTACGCCCAAGCGAGCGACGACTGGGACAAGGACGACTCCTCGTACAGCAGCGAGCACAAGGACGACTCCGACAAGGACGACAAGGACGACAAGGACTACGACAAGAAGTCCGACAAGGACGACAAGGACTACGACAAGAAGGACTACGACAAGGACGACCACGACAAGGGTCACAAGCACTGGGACAAGGACGACCACGACAAGGACTACGACAAGGACGACAAGGACGACGACGACAAGGACTACGACAAGCCCAACGGTGGCGTCCACACCGGCGGCGGCGCCCTTGCCGGAGTCATGTCCGACGACTGGGACAAGGACGACAAGGACGACAAGGACTACGACAAGAAGTCCGACAAGGACGACGACCACGACAAGGACTACGACAAGAAGGACTGGGACAAGAAGGACTGGGACAAGGACGACCACGACAAGGACTACGACAAGGACGACAAGGACGACGACGACAAGGACTACGACAAGCCCAACGGTGGTGTCCACACCGGCGGCGGCGCCCTTGCCGGCCTGAACGAGGACGACTGGAACAAGGACGACAAGGACGACAAGGACTACGACAAGAAGGACGACAAGAAGGACGACCACGACAAGGACTACGACAAGAAGGACTGGGACAAGAAGGACGACCACTACGACAAGGACGACCACGACAAGAAGGACTACGACAAGGACGACAAGGACTACGACAAGCCCAGCGGTGGCGTCCACACCGGTGGTGGCGGCCTGGCGAACTCCGGCAGCGGAATGGCAGCCGGTGCGCTGCTGCTGCTCGGTGGCCTCGGCGCCGGCGGCTACATGCTCCGTCGCAAGGGTGCGAACAGTGGCACCACTGCCTGAGTGTGATCGCGAATGACGTGTGGCTGTGGCCGCCGGCCTGCTGGGCGGCGGCCACAGCCCACGTCTTTTTCCCCGGGGCCTGTGTCTCTTCCTGTCATAACCCGTTTTGAGTGAGGTGTTGTCGTATGGTGGCCGGTCTGCCTTCCGTGTCGAGGTCGTCGTGGTCCACCCGCCCGTCCCGGCATGTTGTTCCGATCCTGCTGTGGCCCATCGCCATGGCCGTGCTGATGGTCGGTCTGGTCACCAGTTGCGCCGCCGGCCCGTCCGCGCCGACTCCCGCGAAGAGCTCGTCCGCGTCTCCCTCCGCTGCCGGCTCGTCCGCGCCCCCTCCCGCTGCGGCAGCGCCGAAGGACGTCTCACCGACCCCGAAGCGCTCCGCCGCCGGTAAGGGGAAACCGCTGTCGCTCCCCCGGTCCTCGCCGGTCCGCCTGGTGATTCCGGAGATCTCGGTCAACGCACCCTTCACCGACCTCGCCATCGGCCCGTCGGGCCAGCTGGACCCGCCGCCTGCCGACAACGCGAACCTGGTCGGCTGGCACGCCGCCGGCCCCTCCCCCGGCGAGGTCGGCACCTCGATCATCGGCGGGCACTTCGACACCAAGACCTCCCCCGCCGTCTTCGTGGAGCTCAGCGAGTTGAAACGGGGCAGCCGGTTCAGCATCCGGCGCGCGGACGGCACCATCGCCGAGTTCGTCGTCGACTCCGTGGAAAGCTTCCGTAAGGACAACTTCCCCAACCAGCGGGTCTACGCCGACACCGCGACCGCGCAGGTACGGCTGATCACCTGTGGCGGCACCTACGACCGGGCGGCCAAGGACTACACCGAGAACGTGGTCGCATTCGCGCATCTCGACTCCGTGACGCCGTCGCTGGCCGCCAAGCCGAAGCGCTGATCCGCCTCGGAGCGGCAAGCCACCGGCAGCACCTCGGGCCGTTCGTACCGACAGCCTCCCAGACACCTCCC
>NZ_JBEXRZ010000008.1:0-74692 GCF_040613325.1 Streptomyces sp. NPDC006283
GGTCACCGTGGAAGTCGACCGCGACGTTGTCGACGCCCTTACCGTGGCCACCGTTGATGCGGTAGTACCACAGCGGGATGGCCGGCATCTCCTCGAGAAGCTTCTTCTCGACCTCCTGGTAGCCCTTCACGGCCTCTTCCAGGGAGCTCGCCTTGTCGGCCTTCGCCATCATCTCGTCGATCTCCTTGTTGGAGAAGCGACCGTTGTTGGACTCGGCGTTGGTGTGGTACAGCTCCTTGATGAAGTTGACGTTGACCGGGTAGTCGGCGACCCAGCCACCGCGGTACATCGACTTCACCTGGTCGTTGTCACGGGCCTCGAGGTCCGTCGGGAAGTCCGGCTTGGCGTCGCCGACGCAGTCGACACCGGTCGCCTTGCGGATGGACTCGCAGACCGCGGTCACCCACTCCTTGTGGCCACCGTCGCTGTTGTACTGGATGAAGAGCTTGTTCTCCGGGACGCCGCCGCCCTCGGTGATGAGCTTCTTCGCCTTCGCCGGGTCGTACGTGAAGACGTCCGTGCCCAGGTCCTGGTTGCCCTTGACCTGCGGCGGCGTGAAGCTCGTCGCGGGGGTACGGGTGTTGTTCAGGACGGTCTTGGTGATCGTGTTGCGGTCGATCGCCATGGACAGACCCTGGAGGACCTTGGGGTCGATGTCCTTGAACGTCTTGCTGTAGAACGCCGGGACCAGCGACTGGATGGCCGCGTAGGGCTGCTCGATGGCGCCGTCGCCCAGGTCCTGCTTGTACTTCGGCAGGTCCGTCGGGCCGACCTGGCGGATGATGTCCAGATTGCCGGAGACGACGTCCTGGTACGCGGCCTCGAGGGTCGCGTAGTTCTTGAACTGGATGCCCTTGTTCGCAGCCTTGTTCGGGCCCTGGTAGTCAGGGTTGGCGGCGACCTGGATGAGCTTCTTGTGGGTCCACTTCTCGAACTTGTACGGGCCGTTGCCGATCGGCTTCTGGCCGAACGCCTTCGGGTTGTCGTAGAAGACCTTCGGCAGCGGCGCGAACGTCGCGTAGCCGAGCTTGTAGTTGAAGTACGGAACCTTGTCCTTCAGCGTGATGGTGAAGGTGGTGTCGTCGACAACCTTGAGGCCCGACATCTTGTCGGCCTTCGGGTCACCCTTCTCGGGGTGGACGTCGTCGTAACCGGCGATGTCGCCGAACCAGAAGCTGTTCTGCTGGTTGTTCTTGATGTTGGCGTACCAGTTCCACGCGTCGACGTACGACTGCGCGGTGACGGCCTCGCCGTTGTGGAACTTCCAGCCCGCCTTGAGCTTGACGGTCCAGGTCTTGGAGTCCGTCGTCTCCACCGACTCGGCGTTGGTGTAGACGATTTCGCCCTTGCTGTCGAAGTCCAGCAGCTGGGTGAAGAGCGACTGGATCACGTACGAGCCGTTGGTCTCGTTCGTGTCGGCAGGGATAAGCGGCTTCTGCGGCTCGCCGACGTCGATCGAGACGTAGCCGGCCGGCTTGCCCGCCGGGTTCTTCTTGCCCTCGTCGCCGCTGCCACCACCACAGGCAGTGGCCGCCAGGGCGACAACGATCGCACCCGCGACCCACTTGGCGCTCTTGGCACCACGCATGGGTTCCTCCTCATGAGTCCACTTGTCACTACAAGAAGGGCACGGTTTCTACGCGCGCTGACACCCCTGACAGCGCTCGTCAAGTGCCCCGAGTGTGCTCGTGAGTCGGCGCTCCCCACAGCGCATGACCCATTGACCCGAGCTCAATGGAGCCAACTATTAAGTAGGACAGGCTTGTAAACCACACCTAAAGGGTCTCGTTTTGACAACATCAGAGAGGGTCTCCAGTTCGAAATCCGGACAAAGCGATCCCAGACAGACACCCGCGAAACGGACCGTTAACACATGTTCCGGAGTGCGGTGGCCGATATCCGGACACTCGGGCACAGAAAACGAGTTGACGAACGGCCCGGCCCTCCGCAGAGACTGCGGAGGGCCGGGCCGTGTGTACAGCGCTTTTGACGAGGCTTTGAACCGTCAGCCGTGCTTGGCGCGCGAGGCGGCGCGGCCGCGCTCCTTCTGGTCCAGGACGACCTTGCGGATACGCACCGCCTCCGGGGTCACCTCGACGCACTCGTCGTCGCGGCAGAACTCCAGCGACTGCTCCAGCGAGAGCTTGCGCGGCGGCACGATCGCCTCGAACGAATCGGCCGAGGACGACCGCATGTTGGTGAGCTTCTTCTCCTTGGTGATGTTCACGTCCATGTCGTCGGAGCGCGAGTTCTCGCCGACGATCATGCCCTCGTACACCTCGGTGCCGGGGTCGGTGAACAGCACGCCACGCTCCTGAAGGTTCGTCATCGCGAAGGCGGTGACGGCACCGGAGCGGTCGGCGACCAGCGAGCCGTTGTTACGGGTCTGCAGCGGGCCGAACCAGGGCTCGTGGCCCTCGTGGATGGAGTGCGCGATACCCGTACCGCGGGTGTTGGTCAGGAACTCCGTGCGGAAGCCGATCAGACCGCGGGAGGGAACGACGAACTCCATGCGGACCCAGCCGGAGCCGTGGTTCGACATGTTGTCCATGCGGCCCTTGCGGACACCCATGAGCTGGGTGACGGCACCCATGTGCTCCTCGGGCACGTCGATCGTCATGCGCTCGACCGGCTCGTGGAGCTTGCCGTCGACCTCCTTGGTGACGACCTGCGGCTTGCCGATGGTCAGCTCGAAGCCCTCGCGGCGCATCTGCTCGACCAGGATGGCCAGCGCCAGCTCACCGCGGCCCTGCACCTCCCAGGCGTCGGGGCGCTCGGTGTCGATCACGCGCAGCGAGACGTTACCGATCAGCTCGCGGTCCAGGCGGTCCTTCACCTGACGGGCCGTCACCTTGCGGTCCTTGACGGCGGCCTTCGCGTCGGCGCCCTTACCGGTGCCGCCACGACCGACCAGCGGCGAGGTGTTGGTGCCGACGGTCATCGAGATCGCGGGCTCGTCGACCGTGATCAGCGGCAGCGCGATCGGGTTCTCCGGGTCGGCGAGCGTCTCGCCGATCATGATGTCCGGGATACCGGCGACGGCGCAGATGTCGCCGGGGCCGGCCACCTCCGCCGGCTTGCGGGTGAGCGCCTCCGTCATCATCAGCTCGGAGATGCGGACGTTCGAGATCGTGCCGTCCCGCTTGATCCAGGCCACCGTCTGGCCCTTGCGCAGCTCGCCCTGCTCGACACGGAGCAGCGCGATGCGGCCGAGGAAGTTGTCGGCGTCGAGGTTGGTGACGTGCGCCTGCAGCGGGGCGGCGTCGTCGTACTCCGGGGCCGGGACGTGCTCGAGCAGCGTGGTGAAGAACGGCTCCAGGCTGGTGCTGTCGGAGGGGACGGTGCCGTCCTCCGGCTTGGTCAGCGAGGCGACGCCGTCACGGGCGCAGGCGTAGACGATCGGGAACTCGATCTGCTCCTCGGTCGCGTCCAGGTCCAGGAACAGGTCGTACGTCTCGTCGACGACCTCGGCGATCCGGGAGTCGGGGCGGTCCGTCTTGTTGATGCACAGGATGACCGGCATCTTCGCCGCGAGCGCCTTGCGCAGGACGAAACGGGTCTGCGGGAGCGGACCCTCCGAGGCGTCGACGAGAAGGACGACCGCGTCCACCATCGACAGACCGCGCTCCACCTCGCCACCGAAGTCGGCGTGGCCGGGGGTGTCGATGATGTTGATCGTGATCGGGGCCCCGCCGTCCTTGGGGTGGTACTTCACGGCGGTGTTCTTGGCCAGGATCGTGATGCCCTTCTCACGCTCCAGGTCGTTCGAGTCCATCATGCGGTCGTCGAGGTGCTCGGCCGCGTGCGCGGCGAAGGCGCCGGCCTGCTTCAGCATGGCGTCGACCAAGGTGGTCTTGCCGTGGTCGACGTGGGCGACGATGGCAACGTTACGGATGTCGTGGCGCGTGGGCATGCTGGCTGGCGCTTCTCTCGATCGTGGGATGCGGCGTCGTTCGTTCCTTGTACGCCCGCCGGGCGGACACGCCACGGCTTGTCCCATGGTACGGGGCCGCCGAGACAAGGACCTCCCGGAACTGTCGGGTCCGGGACGAACGAGGCGGGGATCACGCCGTGAGCGGCTGCGGGGACGGGCCTCGGCGCGGGGTCCGGTGGCGTGCGGGACCGGGCGCCGGCCCGGTTTCGGACCGGTTCGCGGCCGGGGTTCGGCCGGGTTCCTGGCCGGCTTCACGGCCGGGGCTCGGGCCGGCTTCACGGCCGGGTTCCTGGCCGGCTTCACGGCCGGGGGTCGGGCCGGGTTCGCGGCCGGGGGACGGGCCGGGTCGGCGGCCGGGGGACGGGCCGGATGTGTGCGGGCGGGCTCCAGGGGCGGTGCCCAGCGGTGCGGGCCATGCGGGACGACGGGCGGCAGAGGGGGCTGCCGGATACGACGGGTGAGCGGGCATGCGAGGGGCGAGCCTGGGTCGAGGTCGGCACGAGCTTGCCCGCCGGCATCGCCGGCGGGCAAGGAAATTGAGCCAGTTCTGAGGTTGTGACCTGCGGTTTCTTCGGATACGGCTACTTCTTCGGGGCGGCCCCTGCCTTCTTGAAACCAATGTCCTGGTATCGCGGGTCGCCGTACCCGAAGGCGCCCGCGTTGACCACCTGCTTGCGGACAGCGACCAGCTCGGGACGCTGGAACAGCGGGATCGACCCGGCCGCGGCCCAGATCCGGGCGTCGGCCCGGCGCATCAGGTCGCGGGCGGCCTCGGAGTCGAGCTCGCCGACGGCCTGGGCGAAGAGCTGGTCGATGTAGTCGCTGCCGACCCGGGTGTAGTTCTGCTCCACGAGCAGCGAGCCGTCCGAGGCGGGCTTCGGCTTCGCGTAGATCGGCCGCGCGTCCGTCGCCGGGTAGGCGCTGGAGGGCCAGGAGTACAGGGCCAGGTCGTAGTCGCCGGAGGCGACGTGGTCCTTGAAGAAGCTCGCGTCCTCGACCTTGATCATCTCGGTCTGGACGCCGATCCGGTCCAGCATCTGCGCGATCTTGTCGCCGACGGTGCGCAGCACCTCGGAGCCGGGGCCGGCCGGGAGGACGAAGCGGAGGGTGAGCGCCTTCCCGTCCTTGCCGAGAGGGCCACCCGCGGCGGCTTCCTCGGGAGCCGCGGTTCCGAGCGGGGCGTAGGCGCCGGCCATGCCGCCCCTGCCCGGGGCGGCCTTGTCGGCCGTACCGTCGTCGAGCGAAGCGGCCTGGCGCGCGAGGGCCTGCCGCTGGAGAGCGGCGCCGGGTCCGGGGGCGAGGATGTGCGTGCCACGGTCGCCCGGCTTGCTGTCGCCGACGACGGAGAGGCCGTCGTCCGCAGCGGCGTCGTTGTTCTTCGCCGCGCTCTTGTCGGACGCCTTGGCTGACGCCTTCTCGGATGCCTTGTCGGATGCCTTGTCGGACGTCGCGCCCGATGTCTTGGCCGACGGCTCGGCGGAGGCCTGCCCCTCGTCCTTCTTGTCCTCCTTCTTCTCCTTCTTCTCGTCCTTGGTCCCGTCGCCCTTGGCCTTGTCGGACGTGCCGGCCTCGCCGCCCGCCTTGGCCGGGTCCGGGTCCGGCTTGTCGCGCAGTCCGCCGGGCGTCCAGCCGGCGTCGGCGAGGAGCGCCTGCGCCTCCTGCGTGTTCTGCTCCCCGAGTGCGTTGCTGTTGTCGGTGTACGCCGGCTGACCGGCCAGCGCCAGGTGGCTGCCGGGCGGCTCCGCGGGCAGGCCGAGCGGTGTCAGTACGGTCTCTGCGAGCGCCTTGCGGTTCAGGGCTCGGGCCACCGCGCGGCGCACCCGGTCGTCGGCGAGCGGACCGGACTCGCCGTTGAGCGCGAGCTGGGTGTACGCGGGCTCCAGCGACTTGCGGATCTCGTACTTGGCCAGCGCCGACTGCTCGGCCGCGTACTTCTTTTCGGCTGCGGCCGCCCGCTTGCGGGCCTCCTGCGCGACCTCGGCCAGCTCATCGTCCGAGCCGTGGGCGATCGCCCACGACTTGAGGGCGGCGGAGGGAGTGGTGTCCGTGCCGGGGCCGTAGGCGAGTGGGCGGCCGCCCCGTCCCGCGTCCTTCACGGCGTAGGAGATACGTTCCGCCGCCGAGGCGCTGACGTCCGCCAGATCCACCCGCCCCGCGGCGAGCGCTTCGACGCGATCCTCGTGCGGCACCGCGGTCAGTACCAGGCTGTCGAGCTTGGGGCGGCTCCCCCACCAGCGGGGGTTGGGGACCAGGGTGGTGGTTTCCTCCTTGAGGTCGATCTTCGAGATGCGGAAGGGACCGGCCGTCGCCTTGAGCTTGGTGCGGGCGCCGTCGTTGAAGGACGCCGGGGTCGCCGTCACCTGCTTGGGGTAGAGCGGTGTGAACAGGGACTGCCAGTCCGCGTAGGGCTTGGTGAAGGTGACCTTGACCTCGAGGTCGTTCGCACCCCGCTCGACCTTCTCGATCCGGTCGTACCCGGCGTTGCGGGCCGTCCAGTACGCAGAATCCTTTCCGCTCAGCGCTCGCCACTGAGTGAGGAAGTCGGCGGCACCGATCTCCCGGCCGTCGCTCCAGACGGCCTGCTGGTTGAGCTTGTAGAGCACGACCTGCTTGGGCTCGCGCTCGACGATCTCGGCCGATTCGAGATAGTCCGGATTCCGCTGCGGCGTGCCGCTCTCGCCGAGCGTGAACAGTGCGGGCAGCACGGCACCGGCGATCCGGTTGGTGGTGGCGTCCGCGTCGGCCTGGAAGGCGTTGAGCGTGGCGGGCATCGTGTCGACCGCCCAGCGCAGGGTGCCTCCGTCGGCGACGACGTCGCGGTCCGTCGACGCGATGTCCTGGGCGGGGGGCTTGCCGCGGCTCTCCTCCTCGCCCGAGCTGCATCCGGCGAGGACGGGCAGTACGAGCACTCCGCTCGCAAGCAGCGCCACGGGGCGGAGCCTTCGGGAGCATGTCCGCCCGCGGGGGGCTTCGACCTGGGACATGGCTTGTACCTCTTCGTCCTGTTTTGTCGAATTTAGCGATGATCACACCGATTCCCCTCACTGAAGTGGACGGGGCGCGGTCCGGGGCGGAGGCACGGCGTGATGCCCGCAAAGCCCACCCGTGCGGGCGAACCGAGATCGCCCCACACCGTGACGGACAGGGCGAAAATGGGGGGAGTGAGACAACGACCATGAGGGGCGCGCGACAGCGCATGCACCGGGAATCCCTGCACGTCCCTTCACAAGGGGGGACGTGACGCGCGACACTCGCAGGCGCATGAGCGATGCCACCGCACCCTGCGGAAGTGAGGGCAAGTCATGTCACAGCAAGAAGACCTGGCGGCGATCCAGAGCCGTCTCGACGAGCTGGTCCGGCGCGTCGGGCACCTGGAACAGACCGTCGACCAGCTCCGCGGCCCCGGGCCGGCCCCTGCCGGCGTGCAGCCGCCCCCGGTCCGCCCCGAGCTGGTCACCATCCCGGACGCCCCCTACGACAACGCCCTGTGGACGGACTCGGACGACGAGGGACTGGGCGTCCGCGACCGGCACGCACCCTGACGGGGGCACGTACGGCAGGAGCCGGCCGTAAGGAATCGGCCGGCTCAGCGGAGCCCACCCCCCGATCCCACTCCACCCGGAGTCTTCGTTGGCCACAGGTACCGAACCACCACAAGTCAATACGGGCGTGCACGGGGCCTCACGCGCCGCCATCGGCCCCCGCCATCTGCGGACGGACCGCTGGTGGCTCGCCCCGGCCCTGACCGCCGCCGGGCTGCTCGCCTTCATCGTCTACTCGACGTGGCGCGCGTTCTCGAACGCCCACTACTACGCGGCGCCGTACGTCTCACCGTTCTACTCGCCCTGTCTGGCCGAGAACTGCGTACCGATGCGGTCCGGCCCCAACTGGGAGATCTTCGGCAGCTGGTGGGGCCTGTCCCCCGCGCTGCTGATCCTGATCTTCCCCCTCGGCTTCCGGCTGACCTGCTACTACTACCGCAAGGCCTACTACCGGGGTTTCTGGGCCTCGCCCCCGGCCTGCGCGGTCGCCGAGCCGCACAAGAAGTACACCGGCGAGACCCGCTTCCCGCTGATCATGCAGAACATCCACCGGTACTTCTTCTACGCGGCCCTGCCGGTCGCCGGGATCCTCACCTACGACACCGTGCTCGCCTTCCGCGACGAGCACTACGAGTGGGGCCACATGGGCCTCGGCACGATCGTCTTCCTGATCAACATCGTGCTGATCTGGGCGTACACCTTCTCCTGCCACTCCTGCCGGCACATCGTCGGCGGCAGACTGCGGCACTTCTCCAAGCACCCCGTGCGCTACCGGCTGTGGGGCTGGGTCGGCAAGCTGAATGCCCGCCACATGCTGCTCGCATGGACGTCGCTGTTCAGCGTCGCGTTCGCCGACTTCTACGTCTATCTCGTCGCGTCCGGCGCCTTCGACGATCCGAGGCTGTTCTAGATGGAAGGTCCTGATGACTGAGCTCGAACGGCAGCAGTGGGACGTCGTCGTGGTGGGCGCGGGCGGCGCGGGCCTGCGCGCCGCCATCGAGGCGCGCGAGCGCGGCGCGCGTACGGCGGTGATCTGCAAGTCCCTGTTCGGCAAGGCGCACACGGTCATGGCGGAGGGCGGCATCGCCGCCTCCATGGGCAATGTGAACCAGGGCGACAACTGGCAGGTGCACTTCCGCGACACGATGCGCGGCGGGAAGTTCCTCAACCAGTGGCGGATGGCGGAGCTGCACGCCCGTGAGGCGCCGGACCGGGTGTGGGAACTGGAGACCTGGGGCGCGCTCTTCGACCGCACCGCGGACGGCCGGATCTCCCAGCGCAACTTCGGCGGCCACGAGTATCCCCGCCTCGCACACGTCGGCGACCGCACCGGCCTCGAACTGATCCGCACCCTCCAACAGAAGATCGTCGCACTGCAGCAGGACGACAAACGCGAACTCGGCGACTACGAAGCCGGTTTGAAGGTCTTCCAGGAGTGCACGGTCACCAGGGTGCTCAAGATGGACGGCAGCGTCTGTGGCGTCTTCTGCTACGAGCGGGAGTCCGGGCGCTTCTTCGTCCTCGAGGCTCCGTCCGTCGTCCTGGCGACCGGCGGGATCGGCAAGTCCTTCAAGGTGACCTCCAACTCCTGGGAGTACACCGGCGACGGGCACGCGCTGGCGCTGCTCGCCGGCGCGCCGCTGCTGAACATGGAGTTCGTGCAGTTCCATCCGACCGGGATGGTCTGGCCGCCCTCCGTGAAGGGCATCCTCGTCACCGAGTCGGTGCGCGGCGACGGCGGAGTGCTGCGCAACTCCGAGGGCAAGCGGTTCATGTTCGACTACGTCCCCGACGTGTTCAAGGAGAAGTACGCGCAGTCGGAGGACGAGGGCGACCGCTGGTACGACGACCCGGACAACAACCGCCGGCCCCCCGAGCTGCTGCCCCGTGACGAGGTCGCGCGGGCCATCAACGCCGAGGTCAAGGCGGGCCGCGGCTCCCCGCACGGCGGAGTGTTCCTCGACGTCTCCACGCGGATGCCGGCCGACGTCATCAGGCGCCGGCTGCCGTCGATGTACCACCAGTTCAAGGAGCTGGCCGACGTGGACATCACGGCGGAGGCCATGGAGGTCGGCCCCACCTGCCATTACGTGATGGGCGGCATCGCCGTCGAGTCGGACACCGCCGCCGCGCTCGGTGTCCCCGGGCTGTTCGCGGCCGGGGAGGTCGCGGGGGGCATGCACGGCTCCAACCGCCTCGGCGGGAACTCCCTGTCCGACCTGCTCGTCTTCGGCCGCCGGGCCGGACTCCACGCGGCCGAGTACGCCCAGCGGCTCCCCGCACGCCGGGCCGTCGACGAGGCGCAGATCGACGCGGCCGCGGCGGAGGCGCTGCGCCCGTTCAGCGCGGAGGGCCCGACCGACGGGGCGGCGCCGGAGAACCCGTACACGCTCCACCAGGAACTGCAGCAGACGATGAACGACCTGGTCGGCATCATCCGGCGCGCCGGCGAGATGGAGCAGGCGCTGGAGAAGCTGGCCGAGCTGCGCGCGCGAGCGGGCCGTGCCGGGGTCGAGGGCCATCGGCAGTTCAACCCCGGCTGGCACCTGTCGCTGGACCTGCGGAACATGCTGCTCGTCAGCGAGTGCATCGCACGGGCAGCGCTCGAGCGCACGGAGAGCCGCGGCGGCCACACCCGTGAGGACTGCCCCGGCATGGAACGCGAATGGCGCCGGGTCAACCTGGTGTGCCGGCTCAAGGAGCCGGGCGGCCCCGCGACCGCCGATCCGGCGGACGGCCAGATCGAACTCGAGCGGACGACGACCGAACCCATCCGTCCCGACCTGCTCGGCCTCTTCGAGAAGGAAGAGCTGGTCAAGTACCTCGCGGAAGAGGAGCTGACCGAGTGAGTGCGTACCAAGCCCACTTCAGGGTCTGGCGGGGCGACCAGGGCGGAGGCGGCCTCGAGGACTTCACCGTCGAGGTGAACGACGGAGAGGTCGTCCTCGACATCATCCACCGCCTGCAGGCCACGCAGGCGTCCGATCTCGCGGTCCGCTGGAACTGCAAGGCCGGCAAATGCGGTTCGTGCAGCGCGGAGATCAACGGTCGGCCGCGCCTGCTGTGCATGACGCGGATGTCGGTCTTCTCGCGGGACGAGACGATCACGGTCACCCCGCTCCGCGCGTTCCCCGTGGTCCGGGACCTGGTCACCGACGTCTCCTTCAACTACGCGAAGGCCAGGGAGATCCCGTCGTTCGTGCCGCCCTCGGGCGTCGCGGCCGGTGACTACCGGATGCAGCAGGTCGACGTGGAGCGGTCGCAGGAGTTCCGCAAGTGCATCGAGTGCTTCCTGTGCCAGGACACCTGCCATGTGGTGCGGGACCACGAGGAGAACAAGACGGCGTTCGCCGGACCGCGCTTCCTGATGCGGGTGGCCGAACTGGACATGCACCCCCTGGACTCGGCCTCCGAGACGGGCCTCGACCGCCGATCGACCGCTCAGGACGAGCACGGTCTCGGCTACTGCAACATCACCAAGTGCTGCACGGAGGTGTGCCCCGAAGGCATCAAGATCACGGACAACGCGCTGATCCCGTTGAAGGAGCGGGCCGCCGACCGCAAGTACGACCCTCTGGTGTGGCTCGGCGACAAGATCAGGCGGCGGAGGGAGTGACGTCTGCAGGGAGCGCGCCTTCCCGACAAGGCGGTCGACTGTGTGCACGACGGTGATCCGGGACAGGGCCCAGAGCTTCAGCACCACCCCTCTCGGTACGCTTCCCAGTCCTTGTCGAGCGCCGCGAAGTCCACATACAGCGCGACCCCGAACCGCTCGCGCTCGCGGTCGGTGCGTCCGAGGCCGAGACGGGTGCCGCGGACAGCCGCCGCGACCGTTTCCGCGTTCTCGTGGTGACCCCAGTCGTCCTCGTGGAAGAACGGCAGACCCATCAGCAGATCGGTGCTCTCCGGTGTGACCTCGAGCGCCAGGGTGGTCTGCTGCGCGACATAGCCGCCATAGAGGCTCTCCAGCGGCATCCAGGTGTCGTAGGACATGACGGCGATCTGGTCGACCCGCCGCGCCACCTCGCCGAAGAACTGCTGCGACCACCACTTCTGGCGGCCGGTGATCGTGCCGTTCACGCTGTGCGCGGCCGGCAGGGGGTCGATCTGGTGCGCCGCGATCGACAGCTGCGCCGTGCGGCTCCGGGTCAGCTCGCGCAGATCGTCGAGCAGCGACAGATAGTCGCGGTCGCCGGAGAGCAGCGGTTCGAGGTCGAAGTGGACACCCTCGAAACCGGCGTCGAGGATCTGCCGGGCGGAGGCCACCACCGACGCCCGTGACTTCTCGTCGTCCAGGTGGAGCCCGTTCGGCCCCTCGGTGGCGAGCACGTCGCCCAGCCAGGCCTGGATGCGGATGCCCGGCATCTCGCGGTGCACCGCGTCGATCAGCCACCGTGCACGGGGGTAGCGGTCGGCGGGCAGCGTTCCGTCGTGCTCGAGCGGCCCTGCGTGCACATACAGGTCCTTGATCCCGGTGCCCCGGATCTGCTCGGCGAAGGCGACGACGTCGGCGTCCTTCTTGCGGCCGTCGACCCAGGCGTGCCCGAGCCATATCGCGTCCTTGCCGCGCGTGCGGGTGCCCTCCTCGAGGTCGCCCGCGTAGTTGAGGCGCAGGGCCACCGCCCCGGCGAGCGGCGGGACCAGCAGGACCAGCGCCAGCGCGAGGGCGACCCTCTTGGGCCACTTCAGCTTTCGGCTCCGCCCGCTCCGCATGACCGCACGCCAAAGGGCCCGCGGCCGCGTGCCTGATGCTGCTCCGTTGTTGATCCCCATGGGACGCAAGACCGCGCCGGGGCGCCTGCGGTTCCGACGGCGTCCGGTCGCGACGGGACAGAGCGCGACTTAGCCTCCGAAATGTGATGCGAACAGCCACCCGGGCCCTCCTCGTCGCGATCGCGGCGGCATGGTGGCTGATCGTGCCCGCCGCCGCGGGAGCCGGCGCCGACGACCCGGTGGATCTCTCCCGCCAGGGCCAGATCACCGACCGCGCCGGGGCTCTGGAGGATCGCCAGGCACCGGTGACCCGGGCCCTGGACCGGCTCTACCAGGAGCAGCGGCTGCAGCTCTTCGTCGTGTACGTGACCGACTTCTCCGGCCGCTCCGCCCAGCAATGGGCGGCGGCGACCGCGGACAGGAACGGGCTCGGGGAGAACGACGCCCTGCTCGCGGTGGCGACCCGCGACCGGCAGTACGCCTACTGGGTCGACGATGCCTCACGCCTGACCGACGCACAGCTCGCGGAGGTCGCCGCTGTGGCGGTGGAGCCCGCGCTGCGGGAGAACGACTGGGCGGGTGCGGCCATCGGGGCGGCGGACGGTTACGGCGCTGTACTGGCCGGCGAGCCCGTACCCACGATGAACATCACCCCCGGGGAGACCGACCCCGGCGCGGGCGTCGGTGCCGGGACGGGCGCGGGCGACCTCGTACTGCCGATCGCGGTGCTCGGCGGCGCCGGCGCGCTCGCCGTCTACGCGTACACCCGGCGCAAGCGGCGCACGGCGACCCGCACCACACCGAGGGGCGGTCAGGAGGGCTGGGGGGCGCCGGAGCGGACGCCGCTCCCCGAGCTCGACGCGAAGGCGCGACAGACCCTGGTGGACACGGACGACGCGGTGCGCACCAGCCAGGAGGAACTCGGCTTCGCGGCGGCGCAGTTCGGTGACGAGGCGGCGAAACCGTTCACCGAGGCGGTGGCGCAGGCCAGGAGCGAGCTGACCGCCGCGTTCCGGCTGCGTCAGCAACTGGACGACGCGTACCCCGAGGACGACGCCACCCGCCGCAGGATGCTGGACGAGATCGTCGCCCGCTGCTCCGAGGCCAATCGCCGGCTCGACGCCGAGTCGGAGGATTTCGACCGGCTGCGTGACCTGGAGCGCAACGCGCCGCAGGCACTGGCCGCGGCCCAGGCCGCCTTCGGCGACGTGAACGGCCGGGTCGTCAGTGCGGAGGCGACCCTCGGCGTGATGCGCGAGCGGTACGCCCCCTCGGCCGCGGCGCCCGTCGCGACCGATGTGGAGCAGGCCAAGGACCGGCTCGAGTTCGCGGCGGCCGGCCTCGACCGGGCCCGGGAGGCGGTCGCGTCGCAGGACAACGGCGCGGCGGCCCTTCAGGTACGGGCCGCGGAGGGGGCCGTCGCCCAGGCGGTCCGGCTCGTCGAGGCCGTCGACCGGCGGGCGCAGGAGCTGGCGGAGGCGGCGGGGAAGCTGCCGGGCGCGCTGACCGAGACGGAGACGGATTTGGCAGAGGCGCGTGGACTGCTCAAGGGCACGGAGGAAGGCACGTCGACCGCCACGCTCCAGGGCCGGATCGCGCGGGCGCAGACCGTGGTCGCGGAGGTGCGCGGCACGATGGAGGCGGGGCCGTACGACCCCATCGACGCCCTGCGCCGGGTGGAGCAGGCCGATGCCGGCCTGGACGAGGCACTGGGCGGGGCACGGGAGAACGAGCAGGGTGCGCGGCGTGCCCGGGCTCTGCTGGAGCGGGCGATGCTCGCCTCCCGCTCCAGCACCGGAGCCGCCGCCGACTTCATCACCACCCACCGCGGCGCCGTCGGCAGTGAGGCCCGGACCCGGCTGGCGGAGGCACAGCGGCGGCTGGAGCGTGCGGAGGCGCTGGCCGCGGGCGGCGGGGCCGGATCCGATCCGCAGGCCGCGCTGGCCGAGGCGCAGCGCGCGGACTGGCTGGCGCAGCAGGCGCAGAGTCTGGCGGAGAACGATGTGCGCGGATTCGGCAACCCGTTCGGGCCGGGCAGTGCAACAGGAGTGGGAGGCGCGGGGGGGCGCGGTCTCGGGGGCGCGGTGCTCGGCGGGATCATCCTCGGCGGAATGTTCGGCGGCGGGGGAAGAGGCGGGGGCCATGGCGGTGGTTTCGGTGGCGGTTTCGGCGGCGGGCCCGGGAGCTTCGGCGGCGGGGGCACCCGTGGCCGGATGGGCGGCGGCCGTTTCTGACGCGCGTCCTGTTTCCCGATCGGCGTTCAAGGAGCGATGGCATGACCAAGCAGACCGTTCTCGGCCGGGTCGCCCAGCTGGCGAAGGCGAACATCAATGCCCTGCTGGACCAGGCCGAGGATCCGCAGATGATGCTCGACCAGCTGATCCGCGACTACACGAACAACATCGCCGAGGCGGAGCAGGCGGTGGCGAGCACCATCGGCAATCTGCGCCTCATGGAGCAGGATCACCAGGAGGACGTGGAGGCGGCCCAGGAGTGGGGCGCCAAGGCGCTGGCGGCCAGCAGGAAGGCGGACGAGCTGCGCGGTTCGGGGCGGACGGCGGACGCCGACAGGTTCGACAATCTGGCGAAGGTGGCGCTGGGCAGGCAGCTGCGGTCCGAGCAGGAGGCGAAGACCGCGGAACCGACGATCGCCTCCCAGACGGTCGTCGTCGACAAGCTCAAGTCGGGCCTTGAGCAGATGAAGGCAAAGCTCGGCGAGCTGCAGGCGAAGCGGGACGAGCTGGTGGCGCGCGCGAAGTCCGCCGAGGCGCAGAACCGGATGATGGACGCGGTGAAAAGCATCGACGTCCTCGACCCGACCAGCGAACTGCACCGCTTCGAGGACAAGGTGCGTCGCGAGGAGGCACGGGCGATGGGCAGGCAGGAGCTCGCGGCGTCGTCGCTGGACGCACAGTTCGAGCAGCTGGACGACGCGAGCGACGACGCGGAGGTCGAGGCGAGGCTGGCGGCGCTCAAGGCGGCCTAGCGACGCCCCGCCGCGCGCGGGGGCTTTCTCTCCTTCCCGCGGGGACAGCGCCCGCCGGCGTCAGAACATGCTCAGCAGCTGCTCCACCGTCGGCTCCGCCGACCCCTCCCCGTCCGGCAGCGCCAGCTCGAACCAGACCGTCTTGCCGCGCGGCGTCCTCCGTGAGCCCCATGCCGCGCTCAGCAGCCCGACCAGTTGCAGGCCCCGGCCGCCCTCGTCCGTGTCGCGGGCGCGGCGGCGCCTGGGCTGGACGAGGCCCGCGTCCCACACCTCGCAGACGAGGGTCCGGTCACGCAGCAGCCGCAGCCGGATCTCGCCCTCGCCGTAGCGCAGCGCGTTGGTGACGAGTTCGCTGACCAGCAGTTCGACGGTGTCGATGAGGGCCTCGAGGTCCCAGCTCATCAGCTGTGCACGGGCCAGCTCGCGGGCCCGGCCCACGGAGCGGAGCTCGCGCGGCAGCCGCCAGTCGCCGACGGCCTCTGCGGGCAGGCCCTGTATGCGGGCCATCAGCAGCGCGATGTCGTCCTCGCCGTGCCTGGTCTCGAGCGTGCCGAGCACGTGGTCGCAGACGTCCTCGAGGGGGCGCACAGGATCGGTGAGCGCGGTGCGGAAGGCGCGCAGCCCCTCGTCGAGCGGATGCTCGCGGGACTCGACCAGCCCGTCGGTGTAGAGCGCGAGGAGCGCGCCCTCGGCGAGTTCGACCTCCACTTCCTCGAAGGGCTCGCCGCCCACTCCGAGCGGCATCCCGGGGGGCACGTCCAGCAGCAGTGCCTCCTCGCCGGGTTCGACGAGGACGGGTGGCAGATGACCGGCGTTGGCGAAGGTGCAGCGCCGGGTGACGGGGTCGTAGACGGCGTACACACAGGTGGCGAGATAGACCTCGGAGAGGTCGGCCTCACGGGACTTGTGGGCGACGCGCGAAGGGACCTGGGCGCCCCCACCTCCGGAGCGGCCGCTCTTGGCGGGGCTGCCGAGGCCGCGGGCGATCTCGTCGAGCGCGGATAGCACTTCCGCCGGTTCGAGGTCCAGCAGCGCCAAGGTCCGCACGGCGGTGCGCAGTTCACCCATGGCGACGGCGGCCCGCAGCCCGCGGCCCATCACATCGCCGACGACCAACGCGGTGCGGTGTCCGGGCAGTTCTATGACGTCGAACCAGTCGCCGCCCACCTCGGTGGCGGTGGTGCCCGGCAGGTAGCGGCAGGCGATGTCGAGCCCGGCGGCCTCCGGGTCGCCGGGCGGCAGCAGGCTGCGCTGCAGGATGAGCGCCCGCTCGTGCTCCCTGCGGTACAGGCGGGCGTTGTCGATGCAGACGGCGGCGCGGGCGGCGAGCTCGACCGCGAGCGCCCTGTCCCGCTCCCCGAAGGGCTCGCTGCCCTTGGTCCTGGAGAACTGCACCAGTCCGACGACCGTGTCGTGCGCGACCATCGGCACGGCCAGGGTCGACTGGACGAGGCTGCCGTCCTCGCCGGGGATCGAGCGGACACGCGCGGTGCGCAGGGCTCCGGCGCAGGGCGAGTTGAACGGGTAGCGGTGGACCTCGCCGACAGCGGTCGGGGCGGCCCCTTCGGGTGCGCAGCCGGGGGTGGTCATCAGCGGACCGTCGGAGACGGCGCTGGCGAAGGCGACCCGACGCAGTTCGGCGCTGCCTCCGCCGAAGCCTTCCGCGCGGGCGGATCCCCACTGCCCCGGCGGGGCCTCGTCGCCGGTGAGCAGCCCCTGGTAGAGGTCGACGGAGGCGAGGTCGCAGAAGCCCGGGACGGCGACGTCGAGGAGTTCGCGGGCGGTGGTCTCCAGATCGAGGGAGTTGCCGATGCGCGCGCTCGCCTCGTTGAGGAGTGCGAGGTTGCGGCGGGCGTTCGCGGCTTCGCGGGCGGCGATATGACGGCGTGTGACATCGGTGCCCAGACCGGCGACGCCGACGGGCCGGCCGGAACCGCCGTGCACACGGTAGAGGTTGATCGACCAGTGCCTGCGGTCCGTGCTGCCCGGGGGCGCGCCGACGATCTGCAGGTCGGTGACGGACTCGCCGGTCTCCAGCACCCTGCGCAGGGCGGCGTTCATCCGCTCGGCCTCCGGGCGGGAGAGGTAGTCGTGGACGGTGCGCCCTCTGTGGTCGTCCGCGGCACCTCCGAAGACGGTGGCGAAACGCTGGTTGGCGCGCTGCACGGTGAGATCGGTACCGAAGAGCAGGAACCCGAAGGGGGATTGACCGAAAATCGCCTGCGAAGCGGCCAGATCGGTCTCGATCCTTCGCAGTGCGCGCACGTCGACGACGATGCAGAGCGCGGCCTGTTCACCCTGGGGCGTCCGGCTGGGCATCACGTAGACCTCGGCGACGCCGTGCGCCCGGCTCCCGCCCGGCATCCGGAACGGGACGAGTCCCGTCCACTCCTTGCCGTCGAGGATCTCCGCCACCTTGCGGTGGCCCCTCGGTCGGAGCTCCGCCGGCATGAAGGCCTCGACCGGGTCCTTGCCCCTGACCTCGGCGGCAGTGATGCCGAACAGCTCCACGGCTCGGTGGCTCCACTGGTCGACCAGGCCGTCACGGCCGATCGAGAAGGACGCCACCTTGATGTAGTCATAGATCGAGCCAGGCGGGCTGCTCTGCCACACGACATCGCTCGCCGTCTCAGGTATTTCGCTCACGCGACCGTCCCCTCCAGCTCACCGCACCGGACCGGCCATGACCGCAGTATTCAGCACTACGGCCCCCACCGGCACGGCGTTCACGATCACAGAGAGGTCTCGTTCATTTTGAGCCGCCGCCCGTGATCGTCGTCCCTCCCCACTTCTAACCAGAGAGAGCCAGCTCGAACCACACGGTCTTGCCCGTCCTTCCCCGCCGCGTGCCCCAGCGCCGAGCGGAACAGGCCACCAGCTGCAGTCCGCGTCCGCTCTCGTCCTCGAAGCGGGCGGACCGTTCGACAGGCGGATCCGGAAGCGGATCGGAAACCTCGACCAGCAGAACAGGGGTGGCGCCGGTGCCGTCCTGACGGAACAGGCGGACGCCGATCGGACCGGGGGTGTACCGCTGGGAATTGGTCACGAGCTCACTGACCAGGAGCACCGTCACATCACCGACCGACGGGTCCACTCCCCACTCTCTCAAGGTGTCGCGGACGGCATGGCGGGCTGTGCGCACCACATCGGGCTCGGCCGGAAAGCTCCACTCGGCGCATTCGCCTTTGGTGCCGATCACGCCGATCACTTCCCCAGACCACCAGCGGACCCGTGTCCCGTTTAGGGCGGTTAGTGGGCACATACCCTACTTTGCGGCTGGGTTACCGCACTCGGACCTCAATGGATGCACCGTGGCACGAACAGCGCACATCTCACCGGCGCACGCCCTCCTGCGAGGTTCCACTTCGGCGGCGCGCCCACTCGGCCACCGCCGGCCGGTCCTGCTCGAGCCAGTCGACGTCGTCCAGCTCGCCGGGCGCCAGCCAGCGCAGCTCGTCGTGGTCCTGGAGCGGCCTGGGCTCACCGGACACCAGCCGGACCGTCCACACCCGCAGTACGTAACCGGGCTTCAGCGGCCACTCGCCGGGGATGCGCTCCACCGGCTCCGTCTCGATGCCCAGCTCCTCGCGCAGCTCGCGCACCAGCGCCTGCTCGGGGCTCTCCCCCGGCTCCAGCTTGCCGCCCGGGAGTTCCCAGCGTCCGGCGAGGTCCTCGGGCGCACTGCGCCGCGCGGCGAGGAGCCGCCCCTTGTCGTACACGGCTCCGGCCACGACCACCACGCGATCAGTCATGCGGCGGAGCGTACTGCGCGGCGGAGCGCCCGGGAAAAGCCCTTGGGCCGATCCCTCAGCGGGCCGTCCGGCCGATCCGTTCGACCCAGTAGAGCTGCTTGTGACCGCGGCCGTCGAGGGTGTCCGCGATCTTCTGCGCCTCGTCCTTCGTGGCGTACCTGCCGACGCGGTAGCAGTTGCCGTTGTCGTCCTGCCGTATGACGAGCCATGGAAGCATCGTGCCGCTGTCGGTCATCGAGCCCCTCCCTCGTCCGGCTTGGCTGTCCGTAACGATCGCCAGGAAACCGCGGTATGCATATGCCGAAGCCTACGCCTGGCATTTACGGAGCGGATACGGGTTTTTACAAAGAGATAGAAGAGCGGCGCACATCCGGCCGGATACACCCCATTCCTGCCCGAGATGCGCCGGGCGCGCGCTCGGCACGCGGCCAGGCGCGTCCGGCACGTCGGCATACCTGCGAGCAAGACGATCCGAGGGGGTCGGATCGAGGCGGGTCAGGCGATGAGCCCGCCGGGAAGGCGATCGAGGCGCCGCTCGGGAAGTTCGGAGGCGAGCGGCGGCCCGGGACGGGCCGTCCGCCTGCGGGTCACTTCACGGGCAGGTGGTACGCGACGCGGTAGCGGTCCGCCGGCACGACGACGTCCGCGGTCTCGACGGCCCGGCCCGAGGCGTAGTACGTCCGCTCGACGACCATCACCACATGGCCCGGGACGCCGCCGAGCGCCAGCAGTTCCTCGGCGAGGCCGGGCCGGGCGCCGACCTCCTCCACCACGTTGTCCACGACGACGTCGATGGCGGCCATCCGCTCGACGACGCCACAGCCGCCGAGCGGGCCCTCCTCGGGGAGCATGACCGGTGTGCGGCCGGTGACTTCGAGGGGCTCCCAGGACGTGGAGAGCATCATCGCCTCGCCCGCGTCACGGAACACGTAACGGGTGCGCATGACCCGGTCGCCGGGCTTGATGCCGAGGCGCGCCGCCACCTCGGGAGCGGCCGCCTCCTGCTCACTGCTGGACTCCCAGCTCCCCCGGACCCCTTCCTCCGCCTGCTCCTGACGGAACGGGCTGGCCCCGGACGACGGCCGGAAGCCGGAGCGGGCGACCCTGCGCGGCACCGGCCTCTCCCGCACATACGTCCCCGACCCGGAGCGGCCCTCCACCAGCCCCTCCGCCATCAGCACCTTGCGGGCCTCGAGGGCGACCGTGTCCGAGACGCCGTACTCCTCGCGGATGCGGGCCTGGGAGGGGAGACGGGTGTGCGGCGGCAGCGAGCCGTTCACGATCTTCTCGCGGAGATCGCTCGCAACGCGCAGATAGGCGGGCTGCTCACCGAATGTCACTGGCCACTCCCCAACAGGTCGACAGACTGCGACAGCGTCGCAACCGACGGTTGCCGACCGCAAGCGGGGGCCAAGGTTTCACTCGAAGTGATGATTCGCCGGTGAGCAGAGGTTTACCGCCGGTAGGACCGACCTGTCCGGCCCCACCCCTTGACCCCAATGGTCCATACCAATACGTTCCTGCGCACACGACACCGTCCAGGGAACCCGTTTCCGGTCCGCGCACAGGAATGAGTCCGATGCGTCGAAGAACCTTTGTCCGGGCGGCTGTTGCCGCCTGCTCGCTCTCGCTCGTCGCCACCCTCGCACCCGTCGCGGCCGCCACGGCCGCCGACCCCGCCGCCACGACCGGCACTGCCGGCACCGCCCGGGCCGAGCGTCACGGCAGCGGCCACGGCCACCACCAGAAGCAGTCGTACAAGCGCGTCGGCTACTTCACCCAGTGGGGCGTCTACGGCCGGGACTTCCAGGTGAAGGACATGGACACCAGCGGTCAGGCCGCGAAGCTCACCCACATCAACTACGCCTTCGGCAACGTGAACGCCGAGGGCCGGTGCTTCACCGGCAACATCCCGGGCGAGGCCGACGCCTGGGCCGACTACGCCCGTCCGCTGGACGCCGCGGACTCGGTCGACGGAGTCGCCGACACCGCCGAGCAGCCACTCGCCGGCAACTTCAACCAGCTCCGCGAGCTCAAGGTCAAGCACCCGGATCTCAAGGTGCTGATCTCGCTGGGCGGCTGGAGCTGGTCGACCCACTTCTCGGACGCCGCCCGGACACCCGAATCCCGCAAGGCGCTCGTCTCCTCCTGCATCGATCTCTACATCAAGGGGAACCTGCCGGTCGACGGGGCACGCGGCGGCGAAGGCGCGGCGGCGGGCCTGTTCGACGGCATCGACATCGACTGGGAGTGGCCGGGCTCGGAGGGCGACACGGACACCGTGTACCGGCCCGAGGACAAGAAGAACTTCACGGCGCTGGTGCACGAGTTCCGCACCCAGCTGGACGCGTACGCGAAGTCGCAGCGGAAGGACCGGGGCGGCAAGCGCAAGCACTACGAGCTCTCGGCCTTCGTGCCGACCTCACCGGCCAAGATCGACGCGGGCTTCGAAGTCGCCCGGGTCATGCGGGACTTCGACTTCGTCAACCTTCAGGGCTACGACTTCCACGTGTCGGGCGAGAAGACCACCGCCCAGCAGTCCGCGCTCTACGCCCGAGGGGACTTCAGCGTCGACCAGACCGTCCGCGACTGGATCCGGCGCGGCGCTCCGGCCCGCAAGCTGGTGGTCGGCATGCCCTTCTACGGCCAGGGCTGGACGGGAGTGACCGGCGGCGGCGACGGCCTCGGCCGGCCGGCGACAGGCCCGGCCCCAGCGACATGGGCGGCCGGCTACGAGGACTACAAGACCCTCAAGAAGCTCGCCGACTCCGGCACGTACACGCTCCACCGGGACCGGCGGAACGGCCACGCGTGGCTCTTCGACGGCACCACCCTGTGGACGTACGACGACCCGCAGGTGCTGCGCGCCAAGAGCTCGTACGTCCGCGAAAGGGGCCTGGGCGGCGCTATGTTCTGGTCACTCGACGGGGACACCGCGGACGGCGAACTGATGGCCGCCGTGGACAGGGGGCTGAACCGCCGCTGACCGGCAGGACCGCGGCCCGGCCCGGGAGGGCGGGGCCGCGGCCCAGGAGTCCCCGAGGGGAGCGGCACGGGAGCGGGCCCACGGGCCGGGAAGCCCGGGGCGGCCGGGGAGCCGGAATGTCGACCGGGTGCGGGTCAGGTGCCGGGCTACTCGTCGTCGGCGGGCGGCGTCGTGCTCAGGCCGAGCGCGTCGCGTGCCGCTACCCGAGCCGGCACGGTCACCCGTTCCTTCGCGGCCGTCACATGGGCCCGGAACGCGTCCTCGTCCTTCGCCTTCCCCGCCCGGTCCCACTCCCCGGCCGCCGCCTCGAACTGCTTCGCCCTCGCCCTCAGAACCGGAGCCGCCTGCTGCGGCCAGGAACGGGCGTTCAGCGCCAGCGCCTTCTCGCGCAGGACGAACGCCGTCCGCGTGGCCCAGCTGCGGTGGGCGGCAGGGTCGTCGGGGAACTCCGCGTCGGGCTCGCCGTGCAGTGTCGCGTTCTCCACCGCCAGCTCCGCGTTGATGTATGAGAGCTGGTCCGGGTCATGGGTCTCGGGGTCCACGCGCAGCGACCCCTCGAGCCGCCCACCGGCGAGCGAGCAGGTCACCGTCCGGTCGCCCCGCGCCCAGCTCTCCTCCGTCGGGAGGTAGTAGTACGACTGCACGTCCTTCGGAAGGGCCCATGAGTCGGGGGCGTAGGCGTCGTTGATCTCGAGGCAGCGCTCTGCGGCGAACGCCTCACCCGTCGGGCTGCCGGGTGCAGGGTCGGACTTCTTCAGCCGGTACGCGCCGGTGACCTCCGCGTCGTGTTCCTCGTCGCAGTCGACGACGTCGACGTCCACGACCTCCCCCTCCAGATCGCTGCCCGGCACGCCGAAGCAGTCACCCTTGCGCAGGTCCTGGGTGCTCTTCGACCGGGCGGCTTCCTTGAAGCCGTCCCGCATTCCGTTCCACGCCTCGCGTGCCTCGCCCGTGACGACCATGAGCAGAACGAGCAGCGTACTGAGCGACGACAGGACGATGCCCGCGACAGCCATGCCCTTGCCCCTCTCGCCCTTCCGGCGGAGCTGCCCCAGGGCGACAGCGCCCAGAACGAGCCCGAGCGGCGGCAGACAGCAGACGATTCCCACGACGAGCGAGGTGATGGCGAGCCCGTTCACAGCCGGCCTCTGCGGCGGCCTCGCGTACGGCTGATGCTGCGCGTAGGGCTGTTGCGGCATGTACGGCTGCCGGTCCTGGGCGGAGGGGTCCACGGCCACTTGCTCCTCGTCGGATCGGCGGGTCGCGTCGGTTCACGCGCGGGCACAGCATGGCGTAGGGGGCGGCCGCGTGGCGACCGCCCCCTCGTCGTGCTCAGCCGGTTACCGGCTCGTAGCGCGCAACTGTACTTCGTGGACTACGCGTTCAGAACTGCAGCGCCCACGAGTCGATCTTGCCGGTGTCCCACGACGCGTTGTCGCTGACCCGCAGCTTCCACGTGCCGTTGGCGGTCTCGGAGGACGCGTTCACCGAGTAGGTGGTGATCACGTTGTCCACGCTGCCGCCGGACCCGTACGCCTTGAGGTTGTACACGGAGCCGTCGGGTGCGACCAGGTCGATCCGCAGGTCACCGATGTAGGTGTGCTTGATGTCGACCGGCACGCGCAGGTCCGTCGGCGCCTTGCCCGTCACACCGCTGACGGTGATCGGCGACTCGACGGTGGCGCGGTCGTTGATCGCGTAGTCCGCGGTGTTCTCGAACCTGTCGCCGGGCGGCTCGGTGCTGCCGCCGTCACCGACGTACAGCAGGCGGTTCGGGGAGCCGGAGCCCGGGTTGCCCACGACACCGCTGGTGGCGGCGGTCGTCAGGGCGGTTGCGACCTGGGCGGGGGTCGCGGTCTTGTTCTGGCCCAGGTAGACCGCGGCCGCACCGGCGACGTGCGGGGTGGCCATCGAGGTGCCGGAGATGGTGTTCGTCGCCGTGTCGCTGGTGTTCCAGGTCGACTTGATCGACGAGCCGGGGGCGAAGATGTCCAGCACGCTGCCGTAGTTGGAGAAGCTCGAGCGCGCGTCGGAGCTGGTGGTGGAGCCGACGGTGATGGCCTCGGAGACTCGGGCGGGCGAGTAGTTGGAGGCGTTGGAGCCGTCGTTGCCCGCGGCGACCGCGTAGGTGATGCCGGAGGCGATGGAGTTGCGCACCGCCTGGTCGAGGGCGGAGTCGATGCCGCCGCCGAGGCTCATGTTGGCGACAGCCGGCTTCACGGCGTTCTGCGTCACCCAGTCGATGCCGGCGACGACCTGCTCGGTGGTGCCGGAGCCCTCGTTGTCGAGCACACGGACGCCGACGATCTTGGCCTTCTTGGCCACACCGTGCGCGGATCCCGCGACCGTGCCGGCGACGTGTGTGCCGTGGCCGTGGCCGTCCTGCGCCGTGTTGTCGTTGTCGATGGCGTCGTAGCCGTTGAACGCCCGGCCGCCGAAGTCGCTGTGGGAGATGCGCACACCGGTGTCGAGGATGTACGCGGTGACACCTTCGCCCGCGCTGTCGGGGTAGATGTAGTTCTGGTTCAGCGGCAGCGCCTTCTGGTCGATCCGGTCCAGGCCCCAGGAGGGCGGGTTCGGCTGCGAGCCAGAGATCTTGAAGACGCGGTTCTGCACGACGGACTCGACGGCGGGGTCCGCGGCGAACTTCTTCGCCTGCGCTTCGGAGAGCTGGACGGAGTAGCCGTTCAGCGCGGCGTTGTACGTCTTCTTGACCTTCGCACCGTACTTCGCCGCGAGCCGCTTGCCCGCCCTGGAACCCGCGTCGGCCGCGGACTCGTCGAGCGTGACGATGTAGCTGCCCTTGACGGCTCCGGGCGCACCCGCGTTCTCGATGACGCCTTGCGGCGCAGGCTCGAGCGCGGTGGCCGGAAGGGCGTAGGCGGTGCCGAGCGCAAGCGCGGCGACGGCTATGGCGCTGGCCGCGGCGAGTCTTCGCCGCGAGTCACGCATCACAGACATGTGAGGGGTCCTCCTCATAGGTGGTGCGTTGCTGTGGGGGTTGACGACAGGAGCATGCCAATCCGCGGCTCCAAGTCCGCGTCATGTGCATGCGTCCGTCGAGCGAAAAGATTGACCTATCCATAGGAATCCCACAAGAGGCCCGACCCGCACGTAACGGGCACGCCACACGACTGCCATGCTGGCGAATCATGACGGCTTACCACTGCCCCGGCTGCGGGACCATCTCGCCGGTCGATTCTGCCACCTGGTGCTGCCCGAACTGCCGCGGACCCTGGGACCTCGACTTCACCGCCTCGCCCGTACCTCTCACCGCCCTTCCGGGCAGGGTGAATTCACTGTGGCGGTACGAGGAGGCGCTGCCGCTCTCGGCGCCGGCGACCTCCCTCGGCGAGGGCCGCACACCGCTCGTCCCGCTCACCGGGACCGTCTCCGCGAAGCTCGACTTCCTGACACCGACGCTGTCCTTCAAGGACCGCGGTGCGGTCATGCTGGCCGAACTCGCCCGCCGGCTCGAGGCGCAGGGCGTGATCGCGCGGGTGATCGCGGACAGCAGCGGGAACGCGGGCACGGCCGTCGCCGCGTACTGCGCGCGGGCGGGACTGGACTGCACCGTGTACGTCCCCGAGGCCACCTCCGCCAAGAAGGTCGAGCAGATCCGGGCGCACGGCGCGCGGCTGGAACTCGTCCCCGGCGACCGCGAGGCCACCGCCGACGCCGCCCGCGCAGCAGCGGATCTGCCCGGCGTCTTCTACGCGAGCCATGTCTACAACCCGTACTTCTTGCACGGGACGAAGACGTACGTCTACGAGATGTGGGAGGACCTGGGCGGCCGGCTGCCCGAGGCGATCGTCGTCCCCGTCGGCAACGGCACCCTGCTGCTGGGCGCGGCGCAGGCGCTCACCGAGCTCCACACGCACGGGCTGATCGACTCGCGCCCCCAGCTCATCGCCGTCCAGGCGGAGGCGGTGTCGCCGCTCGCGGCGGCGTTCCGCGCGGGCGCGGACGGGCTGCTCGCCGCGCCCCCTGTCGCCCCGACTCTCGCCGAGGGCATCGCCATCCCGAACCCGCCGCGTGCCCGGCAGATCCTGCGGGCGGTACGGGACTGGGACGGAACGTTCCTGACCGTGACCGAGGACGAGATCCGGGCCGCGCAGCGGGACCTGGCCGCGCGCGGGCTCTTCGTCGAGTCGACGGGAGTGGCGTGCTGGGCGGCGGCGGGCGCCTGGACCGACCGCACGGCCGCGGTGCCGCTGTGCGGGGCGGGGCTGAAGACGGGCCTGGCGCACTGAGCCGTGCTGACGGCCGGCCGGATCGCCTGTCCGATCGTGTGGGCGGTCGCGCAACCGGAGGGCGTCGACGTCAACACTGTGACGATCCGGCCGATCGGCCGGCCGGTCCGACATCCGGGGTGCCCATGGCCGAGGTGCCGTGCGGTCCGGACGCGAAGGCGCCGATGTCCCGGACCGCTTCACGCAGGGTGCGGAAGTGACGGTGCACCCCGTCCACGGGTGTGGGGGCGTTGACGCCCCACACCGTCATGCCGGCCCGTAGCCCGGACGCCACCCCGGAAGGAGCGTCCTCGACGACGAGGCAGTCCCGCGGCTCGGCGCCGAGGCGCTCGGCGGCCAGCAGGTAGGGAGCGGGCGACGGTTTGCCCTCGGACACGGCTGCGGCGTCGACGACCACCGGCGGCACCGGCAGACCGGTCCGGTCGAACCGGCCCCGCACCCGGTGCTCGTAGTTCGACGTCACCAGTGCCCACGCTCCGTGCGGCAGCGCCTTCAGCATCTCGGCGGCGCCGTCGAAGGCCGCGTAGACGCCCGTCCGGACGTCCTCGTCCTCCAACTCGTGCAACGCGGCCAGGCACTCCCGCGGATCCCGGTCGGGGGCGACGGCTGCGAAGGTCTCGACGGGCCGCGTCCGCAGCGCCACCCGGTAGACCTCGTCGGCGTCCAGCCCGTACCGCTCCGCCCAAGTGCGCCAGATGCGGCGCTGGTTGGCGACGGCGTCGACCAGGGTGCCGTCGACGTCGAAGAGGACGTACTTCCTGGCGCCGTGTTGGGTGGGTTCGCTGGTCACGGGCCCATCATGCCAGGGGCCGGGCGTCTCCAACGCGGCCATTGCCGCGGCCACTACGGGAGTTCGCCGTGACGCTTCTCGCCCGTGGTGGCCAGTTTGCGCACGGCGAGTTCCGCGAGCAGGGCCGAGCCTCTGTGCAGGACGGAGTCGTCGAACTCCGCGTACGGGGAGTGGTTCATCGGGGCGGTCGCCGGGTCGGCCCCAGGTGGGCAGGAACCGAGGAACAGGAACGCGCCGGGCACCTGGTTGAGGACGAGCGAGAAGTCCTCCGCGCCGGCCACGGGAGTGGGAACGACGCACGCCTGGTCGTCGCCGAACAGCTCCCGGGAGGTCTCCAGCACGAATCCGAACTCGGCGTCGTCGTTGACGGTCACCGGAAGCACCAGCCGGAACTCGACCTCCACCTCAAGACCATGGGCCTGGGCGATCCCCTTGATCAGCGTCGGAAGTGCCGTGCGGAGTTTCTCCCTGACCCCCTCGGAGAAGCTCCGCACGGTCGCCTCGAACTCCGCCGTCTCGGGGATGATGTTCTGCTGCGTGCCGGCGTGCAGCCTGCCCACCGACACGACGACGGGGTCGAAGACGTCGTAGGTGCGGGTGACATGGGTCTGCAGCGCGGTGACCATCTCGCAGAGCGCCGGCACAGGGTCCTTGGCGCGGTGCGGCGAGGAGCCGTGCCCGCCGGCGCCGCGGACGGTGACATACAGGCTGTCGGAAGCCGCCAGCAGTGTTCCGGGGCGTCCGCCGAACTTGTTGTTCGGCAGGATCGCGGACGCCACATGCAGTCCGTACGCGGCGTCGAGCGGCTTGCCCGCGGCGTCCAGGACACCTTCCTCGATCATGAGGCCGGCCCCGTTGTGGGCCTCCTCGCCCGGCTGGAACATGAACACGACGTCGCCGTCGAGGTGTTCCCGCCGCTCGCTCAGGAGCATGGCGGCGCCGACGAGGCCGGCCGTGTGCAGGTCGTGTCCGCAGGCGTGCATGACTCCGGGGAGCTCGGACGCGTAGTCGAGGCCCGTGGTCTCCTGGACCGGCAGTGCGTCCATGTCGCCGCGAAGGAGCACGGCTCCGCCGGGCCTGCCGCCGCGGAGCACGGCGGTCACCGACGAGAGCTGCTCTCCCGTGGTGACCTCCAGCCCCAGGTGGTCGAGGGCGGCCAGGACCTTTTCCTGGGTCCTCGGCAGCACAAGGCCCAGCTCCGGTTCCCGGTGCAGGGCCCGGCGAAGCTGGACGAGGTTGTCCTGCAGGTCGAGGGAGCGCTCGGTGATCGACATGGACAGGTCCTCCTGAAGGAGCGCGACAGAGCGGTGCGAGGGTTCAAGCCTGGTGCTGGTCGTACGGTGCAAGAAAGGCGGATCACCCCCCACGATGTGCGGGGAAACGGCGATGTCGCCAAAACATTCATGATCACAGCGGCCGTTCCCCTGCCGAAATCGGCGCCGCTGACCAGCCCCAACGCTTCGGCGATCAAGAAATACAGCCGTCATATTAGTTTAGTACTGCACAGTCGGAGAGTCGTGCATTGACTCCCATGCATTTCTCCAGCTTGACAGGGGCCAGTTTCGGACGGTTATATGACTGCCATCAAGGGGACAGGATGGCAAACGGGGGATCAGGGGGCTGCACCCGCCAGTAGACGGAATTGAGTATTCCGTCGAGAAGCGGGCCCGGGGGACCATACCCGCCAGCAGACGGAATTGAGCATTCCGTCGGAAAGCGGGTCCGGGGATCCAACGCCGCAGGCGCGTTGTATTCACCTGATTGCCATCTCGGTGTGGGGGAGATGTCATGACCAGAATCCAGCGTGCACTGCCGGTCGCCGGCATAGCCATTGTGTTGACGGCTGGGAGCCTCGTCGGCGCGACAGCCATTTCCGTTCAGGCCAAGACGGCGAATGAATCGACGGCCGCGAGCAAATCAACTGCTACCACGATCCCGGCGGACATCAGCGGTAAGCGGGCCGCCGCCCAGACCCCTGCCGAACTGCTGCAGCTCCTGGGCGAGAGGATCGTGACCAAGGACGTGGACGGCATCATCGCTCTCCACGAGCCCCACGCGGCGATCGTCAATTACGACGGATCGATCGTAAGGGGCCACAAGGAAATCCGGGCGTTCTACGTCGAGTGGTTCAAGTCGGATCCGGTGCTCACGGTCAACCCTCGCCAGACCGTGGTGGCGGGAGGAAAGCGCGCAGGCAACGCCAAGGTGCGTAGCCGCACGGCGGCCATAATGGGCGACTATTCCCTGGAGCAGACCGCTCCGGACGGCACCCGTGAGAGCTTCACCGGGAATTTCTGCGACACCGTGCAAGAGCAGCCGAATGGTACGTGGCTGTACGTCCAGGACAACCCGTACCCGCCCCACGGCAGCGGAACATCGGCCCACCACTGACCGGGCTGCCTCGGCGGTCTCGTCTGCGCTCGGCCGACTGGTCGGCGAGCCGGCTGCACAAACGGGATTTCCATTCGCCCGTATCGAAAATCAAGCATTTTCGAGGCAACCCCTGCCGCCTTGTTGGACTTCGCCATGGGCCATTGGTGGCGGGCCATCGGTTGATGCACGGATAGCGAGTTGCCGACATGTTCGAGGTCTGGAGATAACTTGAACGTCACCTCGCTCGAAGTTTCGCAGGCCCCGGTTGCGCGGCAGCAGCCTCAATGGGGAGACCCGGCACAGGTCAAGCAGGTCCGGGATGTGCTGGCGGCCCTTCCCCCGCTCGTGGAGACCGAATCGCTGTGCAGGCTCCGGGGGTTGCTCGCCGGAGTTGCCGCCGGGCAGGCGCAGGTGGTGCAGGCGGGTGACTGCGCGGAGGATCCCGCGGAATGCACCGCAGGTGACGTGGAGCGGAAGACGGGACTCCTCAACGTGCTCGCCGGCGTCATGAACGCGATCACTCATCAGCCGGTGGTGCGGGTGGGCCGGATCGGAGGCCAGTACGCCAAGCCCCGGTCGGCGCGCACCGAGTGGGTCGAAGGCGTCGAAATCCCGGTGTACCGAGGGCACATGGTGAACGGTCCGGAGCCGGACCCGGAAGCACGGCGGCCCGATCCCCGGCGCCTGCTGGCGGGCTACCGGGCGGCGAGCCGGCTCATGGCCAACCTCGGCCCGACGCCACTGGCGCGCATCGAGCCGGCCGTGTGGACCAGCCACGAGGCTCTGCTGCTCGACTACGAGATCCCGATGCTGCGTCGGGATCGGGTGGGTCGGGTCGTGCTCACTTCCACCCACTGGCCGTGGATCGGCGAGCGGACCCGCCAACTCGAGGGGGCCCATGTCGCGCTGTTGGCAGATGTGGTCAACCCGGTCGCGTGCAAGGTCGGGCCGCGTATGACGGTCGCCGATCTGCTCGGGTTGTGCGCGCGGCTCGACCCTGAACAGGAGCCGGGCCGTCTTGCCTTGATCGCTCGTATGGGTGCTGACGCGACCATGGATCTGCTGCCGCCGTTGGTCCGGGCCGTGCGCGCCGCCGGGCACCCGGTCATCTGGCTGGTCGACCCCATGCACGCCAACACCGTGACCACCGCCGAGGGACGCAAGACCCGAGTCGTGGAGACGATTGTCCGAGAGGTCACGGCGTTCCAGGTCGCCGTTCGCACAGCCGGCGGAATACCGGGCGGAATACATCTGGAGACCACCCCCGATGACGTGACCGAATGCGTCGACGCCCAATACGGCACCGACCGGATCGGTGAGAACTACACGACGTTCTGCGATCCGCGACTCAACCCTCGCCAGGCGGTGTCGGTGGTCTCGGCCTGGCAGACGCAGATGATGACGAACGGGGCCGAGGAGGAACCATGCCGGGCATAGCGCCGATCCCGGCCTACCCTCTGCCGACGAGGGGTGAACTGCCCGTCGGCACCGCGCAGTGGACCCTCGACCCGCGCCGGGCGGTGCTGCTCGTGCACGACATGCAGCGCTATTTCCTCGGGCCGTTCCCCTCGTCGGTGCGTGACCCGCTGGTGCGCCACTGCGTACTGCTGCGGGAGCGCTGCGCCGCGCTCGCGGTCCCGGTGTTCTACACCGCGCAACCCGGTGGCATGACGGAGCAGGAACGCGGGCTGCTGAAGGACTTCTGGGGTCCGGGCATGAGGGAGAACCCCCTCGATCGTCTGATCGTCGCTGAGCTCGCACCCCGGCCGGCGGACCGGGTGCTCACCAAGTGGCGCTACAGCGCGTTCTTCCGCTCGGACCTGCTGGAGCAGATGCGCGACCAGGACCGCGACCAGCTGATCGTCTGCGGGGTGTACGCGCACATCGGTGTACTGGTGACCGCCCTCGAGGCGTTCACCAACGACATCCAGCCGTTCCTGGTCGCCGACGCCGTTGGCGACTTCTCCGCCGAGTACCACCGGCTGGCCCTCGACTACGCGGCCGCTCGCTGCTCGGTGGTCACCACCGCCGAGGAGGTCTTCCAATGAACTCGCCGCACTTGCTCGAGCATGTGCTGGGAGCCGATCCGGGCGCCTTCGCCCTGCTGCACCGCCCCGAGACCCTGGGCCCGGACCGCATGGAGATCCTGCTGGGCCAGGTCGGCACCCCGGCCCGGCTCGCCGACATCCCGCTGACCGACCGGACCGGGCGACCCGGCGAGGCCCGGCAGGAAGCGCTGGTCCTGGTGCCCCACCAGCAGATCACCGAGCGCGGCTTCGCCGCCGCCGCGGACGGCTCACCGCTTCTCGTGATGTCAGTGACCGACCAGGGCCAGATCGCCACGTCCGATGCGCTGAGATGCCTGCCGGACGAGCCGATCGCCCTGACCGGTGGGCGTTTCGACACCGAGGACAACGCCTACGCCGACACGGTCCGCGCGGTGCTCGACAACGAGATAGGCACCGGAGAAGGCTCGAACTTCGTTGTCAAGCGCTCGTTCGTCACCACCATCACCGGGTACTCCACGCGCAGCGCACTGAGCCTGTTCCGCCGACTGCTCACCCGGGAGACCGGCGCCTACTGGACCTTCCTCGTGCACACCGGCACTCGAACCTTCGTCGGCGCCACGCCGGAGCGCCACGTCAGCCTGCGAGACGGCGTCGCGGCGATGACCCCGATCAGCGGGACCTACCGCTACCCGCCGACAGGACCGGTCCTGTCGGAGGTCATGGACTTCCTCACCGACGGCAAAGAGACCGACGAGCTGTACATGGTCCTGGACGAGGAACTGAAAATGATGGCCCGGGTCTGCCAGGGGGGCGGCCGGGTGGTGGGCCCGTTCCTGCGGCAAATGGCCTGGCTTGCGCACACCGAGTACATCATCGAGGGGCGCAGCGACCTCGATCCCCGGGACATCCTGCGAGAAACGATGTTCGCCCCCACAGTGACCGGCAGCCCGCTCGAGAACGCCTGCCGGGTGATCGCCCGCTACGAGCCGCGCGGCCGCGGGTACTACGGGGGCATCGCGGCCCTCATCGGCCGCGACGCGGGCGGCGCCCGCACCCTGGACTCCGCGATCCTCATCCGCACCGCCGACATCAGTACCTCGGACCTCGACGACAGCGGTCACGTCGAGGTCGGGGTGGGCGCAACCCTTGTCCGGCACTCCGACCCCGACGCCGAGGTCGCCGAGACCCGCACCAAGGCCGCGGGCCTGCTCTCGGCGCTGGGCGCCGACGAGCGGCTCGACGAGCACCCGCTGATCCAGGAAGCTCTGGGGAGGCGCAACGGGACGATCGCGCGCTTCTGGCTCAGCGACACCGACGCGCGAACACAGCCGCACCCGGTGCTGGCCGGCCGCCGGGCGCTGATCATCGATGCCGAGGACACCTTCAGCTCGATGCTGGCCCACCAGCTGCGCGCCATCGGGCTGACGGTGCAGCTCACCCGCTTCGACGCGCCCCACCGCTTCGACGACCACGATCTCGTCGTGCTGGGCCCCGGTCCCGGCGACCCGCGGGAGGCCGACCATCCCAGGATGGCCCGCCTCACTTCGGCGATCGAGCACTTGCTGTCCCGGCGCGTCCCCTTTCTGGCTGTGTGCCTGAGCCATCAGTTGCTGTGCCGGCACCTCGGGCTCGGCCTGAGGCGCCGGGAGATCCCGAACCAGGGCACCCAGCGCGAGATCGACCTGTTCGGCTCGCGGGAACGGGTGGGCTTCTACAACTCCTACGTGGCCTGCGCGCGAGCCGAGCAGTTGGAGGTGCCTGGCGTCGGCAGGGTGAAGGTCGGCCTGGACGCCGGCACGGGCGAGGTGCATGCCCTGCGCGGGCCGCACTTCAGCTCGGTGCAGTTCCACCTCGAATCGGTGCTCACCCAGGACGGGGAGCGCGTACTGGGAGAGCTGCTGGCGCCGTTGACGAAGACCGAGGAGGTACTGAACGCATGAAAGCCACCATCTCCTGGTGGGATCTCTCCGGGTCCGACCAGACCATCGACTCCCTGCGCGTCTACCTGCGGGACGAGGGCGTGGAGCCGTGGGCGCAGATCCACGGGCTGCGGTTGAAGTTCTGGATCTCCGACCGGCAGACCAACCGCTGGGGCGCGGTGATGCTGTGGGAGTCCACAGCCGACCCGACGGCACCGATGCCGCCGAACCGGGCCACCGAGCTCATCGGATACCCGCCGACCCACCGAATGACGACCGCCGTCGAAGCCATCGTCGAAGGTGTCCACTCCGGCCGACCAACCGATCACGGACTGGCCTTCGGAGCGGTCAAGGAGTCGTCGTGAGCGCATCGACCCAACCCCCGCAGGCCCACGAGTTCTCCGCCCCTCCCGCCGAACCGATGGGCCTGCTCCAGGCCTGGTTCGACCGCGCGGTCGCGAACGCCGTCCGCGAGCCGGGCGCGCTGGCGCTGGCCTCCGCCGATGCCCGCGGCCACGCCTCCAACCGGATCGTGCAGGTGCTCGCGGTTCGCGACACGGGATTGGTGTTCGCCAGCCACGCCGACAGCCGCAAGGGCCGGGACCTGGCTGAGACGGGCTGGGCATCCGGCGTCCTCTACTGGCGCGAGGCCGGCCGCCAGGTGATCGTGGCCGGCCCGACCCGTCCGTTGCCCGACGAGCAATCCGACGCCCTGTGGGCCGCCCGGCCGGTCGGCACGCATCCGATGTCGGTCGCTTCGCATCAGAGCGCGCCGCTGCTGGACGAGGACGCGTTGAGGAAGCAGGCCCTGGAACTGGGTCGCGCCGGCTCGGCACTGCCTCGCCCTGCCCGCTGGCTGGGCTATCTGCTGGAGCCCGCGTCGGTCGAGTTCTGGCAGGCCGACCCGGACCGGTTGCACCAGAGGCTGCGTTACGAGCGGGACGGCCCCGGCTGGCGTGCCGGCCGGCTCCAACCTTGACCGCGCCCTGAACAGTGCACTCCAGAGGAAGAAGGCAGATCGATGTGTGGAATTGCGGGCTGGGTCTCGTTCGACCGGGATCTGACTCAGCAGCGCGCGGACCTGGACGCGATGACAGCGACCATGGCCTGCCGGGGGCCGGACGCCGAAGGCGCCTGGCTCGACCGGCATGCGGCGCTCGGCCATCGAAGACTGGCAGTCATCGACATCGAAGGTGGCACCCAGCCCATGGGGGTGCACACCGACGACGGCGCGGTGACGATCACCTACAGCGGTGAGGTCTACAACTTCCCCGAGCTCACGAGTGAGTTGCTCCGTCGTGGACATCGGTTCCGGACCCGCAGCGATACCGAGGTGGTGCTGCACGGCTACCTGGAGTGGGGCGAAGCGGTCGCCGAACGGCTCAACGGCATGTACGCCTTCGCCGTCTGGGATGCCAGGACGGACAAGCTCGTGATGATCCGCGACCGGTTGGGCGTCAAGCCGCTCTATTTCTCCAGTACCGATGACGGGGTGCTGTTCGGCTCCGAGCCGAAGGCCATCCTCGCCAACCCGCTGGCGGACCGCGCGGTCGACCTCGACGGACTGCGTGAACTGGTCAGCTTCACCCAGACGCCAGGGGCTGCGGTGTGGTGCGGGATGCGCGAGGTGGTACCGGGCGGCGTGGTCACCGTCGACCGCGGCGGTCTGCGTGAGCGCCGCTACTGGACCCTGCCGACCCGTGCTCACACCGATGACCGGCAGACCACCGTCGCCACCGTGCGCACGTTGCTCGAGGACATCGTGGACCGTCAACTGGTCTCCGACGTGCCGCGCTGCACCCTGCTGTCCGGGGGGCTGGACTCCAGCGTGATCACCGCACTGGCTGCCGCCAGGCTCGGCGAGCACGGCGAGCACGGCGAGCACGGCGGCAAGGTGCGTAGCTTTGCGGTGGATTTCGTCGGGCGCGAGGACGATTTTGTTGCCGACGACCTGCGCCCCACGTCAGACGCCCCCTACGCGCGTGAGGTGGCCCTGCACGTCGGCTCGCAGCATGAGGCCATCGTGCTCGACCATGCTGCGATTGCCGACCCGGCGGTGCGCCGTGCAGTCATCACCGCGCGGGACAGTCCGCTCAGCCTCGGCGACATGGACGCTTCGCTGTACCTGCTGTTTCAAGCCATCCGTGAGCACTCCACCGTTGCCCTGTCCGGGGAGTCCGCCGACGAGGTCTTCGGCGGGTACAGGTGGTTCCACCAGCCGGAGGCACAGGCCGCGGACACCTTTCCCTGGATGGCCGTCTTTGTCAGCGGCGCGCGGGCCCAAGTGTCCGATCGGTTCAATGCCGATATCACCGCTGCCCTCGACCTGCCTACTTATATTCGCGACCGCTACGCCGGCGCGGTTGCCGAGGTCCAGCGCGCCGACGGTGAGAGCGACCACGAGATGCGGATGCGGGTGATGTGCTACCTGCACCTGACTCGTTTCGTCCGCATGCTGCTGGAGCGCAAGGACCGGATAAGCATGGCCGTCGGGCTGGAGGTCCGGGTCCCTTTCTGCGACCACCGACTCGTGGAGTATGTCTACAACACCCCGTGGTCAATGAAGACCTTCGACGGAAGGGAGAAAAGTCTTCTCCGCGCCGCGACTGCCGACCTGTTGCCCCGGTCGGTGCTGGATCGGGCCAAGGCTCCCTATCCGGCCACTCTCGATCCGCTCTACACCGGCGCTCTGCTACAACAGTGCAAGGAACTGCTCACGACCGACGATCCGGTGTTCGAACTGGTCGACCGCAGTTGGCTGGAGGACATTACGCGGCGAGACTCGGACGCGATGCCCATCGATGTCCGCAACGGCATGGAGCGAGTACTCGACCTGAGCACCTGGCTGGACATCTACCGCCCCGAGCTCCGTCTGCACTGACGACCTCCATGCCGTCAGAAATGGAGGCCGCCCACTCTCGATGTCGCCATACGGAACACCGCATCAGGACTCGAAAAGGAGTCCGAGGCGACATCCGCGGCGAAACCCGGGAGCGAACGCGTGGATCGTTACGAACCACTCCGGCCGCGCCCGGCTGATTGCCGGAACAGGAAACACCCGTCCCACAAGAGAGGTAATTCAAGTGCCACACACGATCGTCAATCCAGACGGTTTGCACGACCCGGGCCCGTTCGGCTACAGCCACACCGCCGCCGTCCCGGCCGGCACGGAGCTGGTCTTCGTCTCGGGTCAGTACGGATCGGGCCCGGACGGCATGGTCGTCTCGAAGGACTTCAACGAGCAGGTCAAGCAAGCGTTCAGCAACCTCGCCACGGCCCTTGCCGCCCACGGGCTCGACCTCACCGACGTCGTCCAGCTCAGGACGTACGTGGTGAACCCCGACTTCGACAAGCTCGGGGCAATCGGCCAAGCCGTGGCAAGCGGGGGCGCGGGGAAGCCGCCCACGCAAACCGTCATCGGGGTCGCCGGCCTGGCCATGCCCGAGATCCTGTTCGAGGTCGAAGCGGTCGCCACGCGGTCCTGAAGCCCTGCCGCCGCCCGCGTTCGGCTCGCTTCACTCGAACGCGGGCGGCGGCGCAGGGCCGTGCGCCAAGCAGCGAGAACAGGTCAACTGGGCAGTCACATCATGGAGTACGGGGATTCGAGATGGCAGACACCAGTACGCAGCATGAGGGATTCGGCACCGACGTCGAACTCCGCCGCCGGCACCGTGAGGTCGTCGCGGATTACATGAGCCGAAAGGGCGAGAACCGCTTGACGCGGTATTTGCTGTTCACCGAAGACGGTAGCGCCGGCCTGTACACCACTGATACCGGCGAACCGGTCGTCTCGCAGGGTCACGAAAAACTCAAGGCACACGGCGAGTGGTCGTTGCGCATGTTCCCCGACTGGGAATGGAAGAACGTGGAGATCTTCGACACACAAGACCCGAACAGGTTCTGGGTCGAGTGTGACGGAGAGGGACAGATCGGCTATCCGGACTACCCGCCCGGCTACTACAGGAACCACTTCATACACTCGTTCCTGCTCGAGAACGGAAAAATCAAGCGGAACCGCGAGTTCATGAACCCGTTCCAGCAGTTGCGTGCGTTGGGGATCGAAGTACCGACGATCAAGCGCGGCGGCATCCCCACGTAGAGATTTCCTTCCGCTTTCAACGAACGGGCTCGGACGATTGTCGGTGCCCGTTGCTACGTTCACGTTGTCCGCACTCACATCAAGGAGTATCAGATGGGATCTCAACTCAACCCGTACATCGCCTTCAACGGGAACGCACGGCAGGCGATGGAGTTCTACCAGGAAGTTCTCGGGGGCAAGCTGGAGATGGGCACGTTCGGCGAGTTCGGCTCGCCGGACACGGCCAACGCCGACAAGATCATGCACGCCGCGCTCGTCACCTCGGACGGCTACACCGTGATGGCGTGGGACGTCCCGGAGCGGGTTCCCTTCAATCCGGGCAACAACGTTGCGCTGTACCTCGGCGGCGACGACGCCTTACTCCGCGACCACTTCGAGAAGCTGTCCGTCGGCGGCACCGTGACGATGCCCCTGGAGAAGCAGGCGTGGGGTGACGACGCCGGCTCGCTCGTGGACAGGTTCGGGATCACCTGGATGGTCAACATCACCCAGCAGCAGTCCTGATGGGCCACGAGGCCACTGTGTACGAAGGAGCCCCGAACCGATGACGGACGAGTTGGACGACAGGTTGGACCGGATCGGGCGACACCCCTTCCGCGCAAGGTTCCGGCTGCGCGGAAGGGACGGCGCCGACCAGGCCGAGGCGTCGCGGCGGGCCGGCGGGCCGGCGGGTGAAAGGTGAGGGGCTCCCGGTGTGAGGTGGAGCCCGTCTGATGGCTCCGCTGCACACCGGGGCGCCTTCGGGCCCCGGTGCTCGTGCGAGTGCTGCGCTGACGCCTCGCGCGGAAGTGACCGGCCGCCTCGTCGTGAGGGAACAAGGAGGCAGTCGTGTCGCGGACCGTTGTGCCGTGCCGTGGAAGACCGCGACGAAGTGGGCCGAGCGGTTGCGAGGTCGGGATGGGGAGGTCTCAATGACAGTCGACGTGCGGGCCACTCGAGACGTGGTCGACATCATCACCGGTGGATGGAGGGCGCAGGCCCTCTACACCGCCGTCAAACTCGGGTTGCCGGACCATATAGAGGCCGGGCGGACCACCTGCGCCGAACTCGCCGCATCGACCGGGGCGAATGAAAGGGGCATTCACCGCCTGATGCGCCTTCTGGTGGCCATGGGCATATTCAAGGGCAACGAGTCGACCGGTTACCGAAGTACGCGTGTGAGCGAAGCACTCAGCGACGGCCCCCAGTCCCTACGCGACATGTGCCTGCTGTACGGCGAGGAGTTCTACTCCGCCTGGGGGCACGCCCACCACGCCATCACCACGGCAAGCTCGGGTTTCGAAGTCGCCTACGGTCAGTCGTTCTACGACTATCTCAGTCAGGACGCGGCCACCGCCAGGCGGTTCCAGCACACCATGAACGCCGGAAGCATGTTCTTCCACCAGGTTCCCGAGATCTTCGACTTCTCCGGCGGCAAGATGGTCGTGGACGTGGGCGGAGGGGGCGGGCACCTGCTCGCGACGATTCTCGGCGCCGCACCAGATGCCAGAGGCACGCTCTTCGACCGCGAACACATGATGCCCAAAGCGCGTGAGCACCTGACCGCCGCAGTCGGACCGGACCGCGTCCAACTCGTCGGGGGCGACATGTTCAAAGACGTCCCGGCGGGCGGGGACGTCTACATCCTCTGCCGAGTCCTGGCCGGCTGGGACGACGACGCGGTCGTCAACGTCTTCGAGAACTGCCGCCGCGCCATGGCGGCCTCGTCGCGACTGCTCGTCCTCGATCGTTTTGTCGAGGACGAGAACTCCACCGTGCTGCCCGCACTGTGGGATCTGCACCTGCTGATGACAACCGGCGGCGAGCACCGCACCCTTGACCGCATCACAGCGCTGCTGGACCGGGCGGGCCTGGACATCAAGCGGATCGGCGAGTTGCCCATGGAGACAACCGCCCTGATCGCTGCGCCACGCACCCCGTCGCAACATCAGAAACATCCGTAATCACCTGGCGATGCACAACCGTCGGATGGGGCACGAGTATGAGGCGGACGGGAGATCTCCGGTGCTCAAGATGGCAACAATCGGCGTCTACGGCTTCGACGGCGATTCCTACCTGCAACGACTGCGGCAGGCGAACGTTCGCCTGCTGCTCGATGTACGCCAGCGCCGCGGCGTCCGCGGACCGGAGTACGCCTGGGCGAACTCACGCCGGCTGCAGGCGGCCCTCGCCGATGCCGGAATCGCCTACGAGCACCACCCCGAACTCGCCCCGACAACCGAGTTGCGTCAGCTCCAGTACGCCGAGGACGACCGCCGCGGGGTCGGTAAGCGCTCGCGCCGCGAGCTCGCTGCCGAGTACACCCGCCGCTACACGAACGAGATCCTCGACCGCGCCGACCTCGCGCCGATCGTGTCGGCGCTGCCGACCAGCGGGATCGCAGCGCTGTTCTGTGTCGAGCGCGACCCTGAGGCCTGCCACCGGTCGTTGGTCGCACAGCGGCTGGCCGAGCGGTACCACGTCACCGTCGAGCACCTTCGCCCGCTGTGATGCGTGAAATTCATCCGGGCGGCGCGCCGCGACCGCGGATAGCTGTGTTCGCCGGGCCGACGGCGACGATTCTGAACTCACCGGACCTGATTACATCGAACAAGGCACGCACACGTCACGGACTCCCACTCCGGCCCTCTCACTTCGACGTCCTACGCCCTCAGCGGCTCGCGGCACCTGTGACGGTATACATCGAAGCGTTCAGCGCGCACCCGCTCGAACGAGACGCAGCCCGCTTGTACGCCCCCGCGGACGGCTGGATCGACAAAGACGGCACATTCCACGATGAGCAGCCGTGCGACGACGCCACACCGGTGCATGTCGTCGAACTGCATCCCGACGACGGTCTCTATCCCCTCCCCTACATGGCCAGACAGGCTGATGGGTCCGCTTGGGAGGAAACCGCGAGCGCACCGTTCGCACCACCGGGAGCCGCTCGACAGACGTTCTACCCCGATGCTCGCCGCCTCTACGAGGAGATCGAGCGGTTCGGCCTTGCCGACCACGGCACTCCCGTTGAGCTGGGGTCGATCGCCGACTTCGACTTCTTCCGCGCTGCTCCGTCGGGCGGATACACCGCGGACCCCGATTCCGAGCGCCATGGGCAGGACTTCTTCGTCTACTACCCGTACCACCTGCAGAGCGAACCCGGCCTGACGAACCTCGCCCAGGCGACCAACCAGGTCCAGGCCGTCCTGGCCACGGGAGAACACGCCGGCGTCCAATGGCTGGAGGGGAGTCCGACCGTCGACGAGACGTTGTACTGGCTCGGACTGGTTGTCGATACGACAGTGCCACTCGTCGGACACGCGGCCCAACGCCGTCACCAGTCGTCGAGCGCCGACGGCGACCGCAACGTGCTGGACGGCGTCAAGTACATCGCGTCGGGCGTCGCCCTGAACGAAAGGGGCGAAGACCGCGTCGGTGCCTGCGTGATCGTCGACGAACTCGTCTACGCAGCCCGGGACGTGACCAAGGTCGACGCCCGACCCGGGGGTTACGAAGTCACCGGCGGCCATGGGGGCGTTGTTGCCGACCTGGGTGGCTACGGTCCCCCTCAACTCACGTACCTCCCCGCCCGTAAACACACTCATTGCTCGGATCTGCGCCTCACCGTTCTTCCCGAGCAGGTGAGCGGCGTCGCTGGGACCTTGGACACGGGCGTGTCCCTGGTCGACGTTTCGACCAGGGACACCGACGGACTCGTACCCGCCGCCATGCCGCACGTCACGATCACCAAGTACAGCCGGTACGCAGCAACGGGGACCCGCACCGACAGTCCGCCCGTCCCTGACGACGAAGTCGAGATCCTTGCACGGATCACAGCCAACCTTGCCGGGGCCCCACTGGCCGGTTTCGTATGTGAAGGCATGTCGCCGTTCGGGATGGCCGACCCGACGAGGAACGCGGCATTGAGCGTCGCCGTCTTCGCCGGCATGCCGGTGGTCCGCACCGGCCGCGGCAACACCGGAGGCATGGCATACCGGACCGACCCGACGTTCATCTCGGGCAACAACCTCACAGCGACGAAAGCGCGCATGCTTCTCATGGCCGCGCTGCTCAAACTCGGCGCACTGCCCCCTGCCGCCGATCCGTTCGCCCCCACCTCCGACGAGCGTGCGGCCACAGAACAAGCAGTCGCTCGGTACCAGACCCTGTTCGACACCCACTGACCCGATACCGGTCCGCCGAGTCGGCGGCGTGACCGGCGCGATCCCCGTCCGAAATTCAACGCATGAGCCGCGATTGCCCAACGTCGAGAACGGATACCCATGGGTACTTATGACTACGTGGTGGCCGACGTCTTCACCGACGTCCCGCTGGAAGGCAACCCGACCGCGGTCTTCGTGGATTCCGCCGGTATCTCCCCCGCGCGCATGCAGCAGATCGCGCAGGAGATGCACCTTTCGGAGACCGTTTTTGTCCTCCCCGCGGAAGACGACGGTGATGTGCGGGTCCGCATCTTCACCCCGGTGAACGAGTTGCCGTTCGCCGGGCATCCCACCCTGGGTACCGCCATTGTGCTCGGCGAGTCGAACGCGGCGGAGACGATCCGGATGGAGACCGCGATGGGCACCGTCCCGTTCGATCTCGAGCGTGCCGGCGACGGCCGGGCCGGCGCGGCTCGCATGTGGCAACCCGTCCCGACCTGGGAGCTCTACGACCACGCGGACGAGTTGCTCGCCGGTCTCGATCTGGCGGCGTCCGACTGCACCCTGCCGGTCGAGGTCTACTGCAACGGACCGCGGCACGTGTTCGTCGGCCTGGACAGCGTGGCTGCGCTCTCCGGTGTGGAGCCGGACCAGAGGATTCTCGCCAGGCTGCCCGACATGGCCGCCAACTGCTTCGCGGGATCGGGCTCGCGATGGAGGCTGCGCATGTTCTCGCCCGCCTATGGCGTAGTGGAGGACGCGGCCACCGGCTCGGCCGCCGGTTCGCTCGCGGTGCACCTGGCCCGGCACGGTCTGATCCCTTTCGGCAAATGGATCGAGATCCGCCAGGGTGTCGAGATCGGCCGTCCTTCGACGATGCGCGCCCGGGTCATGGGTACGTCGGAACGGATCGAGTCGGTCCAGGTGGCGGGGTCCGCCGTCGTCGTCGCCCGGGGAACGCTGTACGCGTAGTCGTAGCGGCAGACATAGGGTCCCGTTCATGAGTTGCCGACCCACAGAGGAAGGGCCACCGCGCGTGTCAAGCGGAGCATCTGCCGCCGATCGTCTCGGGGCACGACTGATCGTTCATACCGCGGTGGGCCGAGGCGACCGAGGTCCTCGGACTCGCGGCCCACTCCGACACCACGGTGTGTTCCGTGTCGATGGCGGGGTGGAGGCATGACTGCCGCGGAGGAGGGACTGTTCGAGTTACCGACGTCCGGCACTCTGTCCGACACCCCGCCCGCTGAGCCCGTGCGGGCCACCGCGCCGCTGGCGGTGCGGATGCGGCCGCGCACGCTCGACGAGGTCGTCGGCCAGGCGCACTTGCTGCGTCCCGGCGCGCCGCTGCGACGGCTGGTGGAGGGCGGCGAGGCGGCGTCGGTGTTGCTCTACGGCCCGCCCGGCACCGGGAAGACCACGATTGCGCGCCTGCTGGCCACCGCCGACACCCGGTACTTCGTCGCCCTCTCGGCGCTGTCCAGCGGAGTCAAGGAACTGCGCGAGGTGATCAGCGACGCGCGCCGTCGCCACGACCGCCAGAACCGGCAAACCGTGCTGTTCATCGACGAGGTGCACCGCTTCTCCAAGACCCAGCAGGATGCGTTGCTCGGGGCTGTCGAGGACAGGCTTGTGCTGCTCGTTGCCGCCACCACGGAGAACCCGTCGTTCTCGGTGGTCTCGCCGCTGCTCTCGCGGTTGCTGGTGTTGCAGCTCCAGTGCCTGAGCGAGGACGAGGTCCGCGAGCTGCTGCGGCGGGCGGTGACGGATCAGCGCGGCCTCGACGGTTCGGTCTCGCTGTCGGCCGAGGCCGAGGACGCCCTGGCGCGTCTTTCCGCCGGCGATGCCCGTAGCGCGCTGACCGCGCTGGAGGCGAGTGCCGACGGGGTGGCCGACACGGGCGGCACGGTGATTGACGTGCCGGCCGTGGAGCGGGCCGTCGCCGAGGCCACTGTGCGCTACGACCGGCAGGGCGACCAGCACTACGACGTCATCAGCGCGTTCATCAAGTCCATCCGCGGCTCGGATCCCGACGCCGCGCTGCATTACCTGGCCCGCATGCTCGTGGCCGGGGAGGACCCGCGGTTCGTCGCGCGGCGGCTTCTGGTGCACGCCAGTGAGGACGTCGGGCTGGCCGACCCGACAGCGCTGCAGGCCGCCGTCGCCGCGGCGCAGACGGTCCAGCTGATCGGGATGCCCGAGGCCCGCCTCGCCCTGGCGCAGGCCACCGTGCATCTGGCCCTGGCGCCGAAGTCGAACGCGGTGATCGCCGGTATCGACGCGGCCATGGCCGACGTCCGAGCGGGCGCCGTCGGCGAGGTGCCCGCTCACCTGCGACACAGCCGCTACGCAGGCGCCGCGGAGCTGGGCAACGGGGTCGGTTACCGCTACCCGCACGCCGTGTCCGACGGAGTCCTGGAGCAGCAGTACCCGCCGGACGCACTGGTGGGGAAGGACTACTACCGTCCCACGCAGCACGGCGGGGAACGCACCCTGCACGAGCGCCTCACGAAGCTCCGCCGTGCAGTCCGCGGCGGGTAGGGGTATCGCCGCAAACGTCGTCGACGCCCCGCCCCTCCCCAAGCACCGCACGGTGCACGGCGCGGCACGGGGCACCGCCCGGCATCCCAGCACGGGTGTTCCGTCCCAGCACCCCGGGGAAACCTCGGCGCAGGTCCTCATGCGACTGCCCCGGTCGCCGAGTCGCTCGTCCCAGCGTCAACCGTGGTGCCACTCCCAAACGCTGTTCACAGCGACCATGCGGCCAGCAGATCGTCTGGGCCGTAGGCGGTGTCGAGGCCCGGACAGTCGACTCCACTGCGCGAGACCGCCACCACGGGGACGGGTTCGGTGGTGAGCGCAGCCCGGTGGCGATGGAGGGCCGCCAGGTCGTGCCGGTCGAAGGGCGACTGCTCCAGCCACTTGATGGAGCCGACGAAGAGCAGCTCCTTGGCAATGGGGGCGCGCTCGGCCCCGACGATGTCGATTTCGACGTCGTTGGTGCGGGTCCAGTAGCCGCCCATCGCGGGCGCCGCGGGGAGCCGGTCGTCAGGCAGTAGCCGCCCCAAGGCCTCGCGGACAAGGGGCTCGACGGCTCGGCCGCGCCAGCTGGTCCAGTTCTCCCGGATGCGCGCCAAGGTCAGATCACCCCGCCCCCGCTCGATCTCCTCCATGGACGGACCGAGCAGGTGCAGCCAAAAGCGCAGGTAGGGATCTGTCACCCGGTAGCGGCGGTCCTTCGACGGGCGCAGCGACACGGGTAGCTCCCCGGCGACGATCCGCTTGTCCGCCAGCAGCTCCAGCGCTCGCTGCAGCGGGGTCGCCCCGATGCCGCCGGCCGCGCGGGCGATGTTGGTGAGCGGTCGCGTAGCCGGCCTTCGGGTCACGCGAGACGACGGGGTCGTTCGACTCGAAGCCATGGGGCTGCTCCGCATACCAGAGCCGACCCTTGACCGGGTCGATGGCGGCACCCGTCTTCTTCACGCGCTCGGTGAAGGCGTCCGGGTCGGGCGGCGTGATCTCCTGGCCCGTGCCGAGCTGTTCACCGGAGGGGGCCCCGGACACCGGATTCGGTAGCGCCGACCCATCCTGTTTGCTGATCGTCTGCTTCAGCTTGTTGATAAGACACTGTCAACGGCGGCGGGCGTTCCCCGAGTTCGACTGCGAGGCCGGGTTCGACCCGGCGCTGCGACCTGCACGGGGGTTCCTGACATGGGACGACGTATAGCCAAGGCCGGACTCGCGGCGAGTGCCGCGCTGCTGCTCGCCGCCTGCGGCGGAGGCACGGACCCGACCACGGCCGGAAGTTCCGGTTCCGGCGGCGCCGGGGGTGGGAAGGGCGAGGCCGGGGGCGGCGACGTCAAGACGGCGTCGCTGGCGCAGCCGAACACCGTCACCCTCTCCTTCTGCCACAAGATCGAGTACGGCGGCGGCGGGTGGGACTACGCGCTGACCGTGGAGTCGCTCTCCCTCAAGGACGGCTCGATCGTGGCCACGCGCAGCACCGTCCTGCCGAACGGCGTGGAGCCGGCGCGTGGCTGCCCCACCAGCGAGAGCGGGGGTCCGCAGCACCAGGTCACCCTCGCCTTCAACAAGGACTACACGCTCGTCGCCGGGATGAAGGGCATGTCGCGGGCCGGCGCCTGGGACATCGAGACCGGCAAGGAGGTCGGCGCGCCCGACCCGGACGCCTTCAGCAAGCGCCCGGAGAACCGGGGGGTGGCCTTCCACCCGGTCACCGGCCGGCTCTGGTACGACATGGGGGAGCATGACTACCAGTCCAGCGACGACGTCGCCTCCCACGACCCGAAGGCGGGCCTGACGTCCGAGGAGAGGGTCGCCTATGAGAAGCTCGGCGATCTGATGAAGCAGGACGGGCCCACCGCGACGACCGTGCTGGCCACCGATGACGGCGACTACGTGGCCGCCCCGGACGGGGGATCGTGGCCGGCGGGGTCGGGGGACGGCATGTGGCTCTCCCGCGTCAAGGCCGAGGGCCGCGTCGGCGCGAACGACTTCCTGGAACCGATCGAGACGGTGGGCCTCGACGCCCCGGAGCTCGGCTGCAAGCCGGTCTTCTGGCGGGACGCCACCACCCTGGTCTGCGACGAGTTCCAGCAGGTCACCTTCTCGGCCGACTACAAGAAGGTCGTGGAGACCGAGCAGCTGATCCCGGCGAACGACCGCTCCAACTCGGACCCGGTCCTCGCCCCCGACGGCAAGAGCTTCGCGTTCCTCTCCGAGGGAGAGAACGGCAGGACGGGACTGTTCCGTGCCGACTTCGTCCCCGGCGGCGAGCCGGTGAAGATCGCCGACGTGGAGGAGCCCGCCGACGCTCCTCATCACCTGACGTACCTGCTGCGCTGGAACTGACTGTCAGGCCGTTCGCGCGAACACCGCGCCGCGGACCCGGATTCGGGCCCGCGGACGGGTCGCCGGCTGCGTGTCGAACTCGTAGGGCGGACGGTCGAGTTCCGTCACCCGGGTCGGCCGTAGTCGTGATTCCAGGCCCTCGAAGGAGTCAGGAAGCGGGGGCGGCTGCGGTGCTCAGGGTCCGCCGGATCACCTGTGTCCCCTGGTCGACCATCGCGGCGATGGGCTCCGCCAGGCTGTGCGGCTGTACGTCGATGATCCAGACGAAGCGGCTGCGACCGCTGCCCTCGGCGAACACCTGCATGGAGGCGTGGTGGTGGACGACGTCCAGGGATCCGCCCACCACCGAGTAGGCGATGCGCCGGGCGTCGTCGTCCAGCGACACGATGAGCTCGTGCACCACCGTGCCGTCCGCGAAGGTGACCACCCGGACGTCGCCTTCGACACGGGTGTCGACGACGAAGCCCGGGGCGAGTCTGCGGTGGACCTGGCCCCAGTCGTGGATCGCCGCCCAGACCTCTTCGGGATCGGCATCGATCAGGACATCTCGATGAACAGTTGCCATGGACGGCTCTCCGTTTCTCTCGGATGGTCAGTTAGTGGCGGTCGTGGCCGGGATCAGACAGAACGGGTGGCCCTGGGGATCGGTGAGGACGACCCACTGGCCCTCGCCCGGCTGGAAGACGGGCCTGGAGGCTCCGAGGGCGAGCAGTTCCTCGACCGCGCGGTCCAGGTCGGGGACGGTGAAGTCGAGGTGCAGATGCTTGTCCCCTTCAGGCCACTTCGGTGCCTGGTAGCCCTCGACGCGAACGAAGGCCAGTCCCGGCCCCCTGCTGTCCGCGCTGAGGGAGGCGAAGTCCTCGGCGCTGTAGGTGAGCTCCCAACCGGTGGCCTTCTGGTAGAACGCGGCGAGCGCGACCGGGTCGGCGCAGTCGACGACCACGGTGGTGAGCTGTTCGAGAACGGGCATGAGCGGACTCCCCAAATTCGTGAATGACCGAAAGCCTCATCGGCTTCGGTGAAGAGCCTGCCCTTGTCGTCCCGCCCCGGTCTTGAACATCCTTGCGGCGACAGGACTGTCGGACCCGCCGCGTACGGTGCGAACCATGCTCTCCGCCGAACCCGTCGCCACCCGACCGGACTTCGACATCAGCGCGGTCGCCTGCCGCAGCGACCACACCCTCTGGTCGGCTCCCGAGATCTGCGGCTCCTACCGCGTGGTGCTGGTGCGGCGCGGCTGCTTCCGCCGCCGTACCGCCAGATCGGCCGTCGACCTGGACACGAGCCTCGCCTACCTCGGAACCCCAGGCGAGGAGGAGAGCTTCGCCCACCCATGCGGCGGCGACCACTGCACGTCGATCAGCGTCACCCCCGCGCTCTGGCGCTCCCTGGCCGGAGACGGGCCCGCGGCAGCGACAGGGACGATCTACGTCGACCCCGCGCTCGACCTGGCCCACCGACGCCTGCTCGCGGCCGCCCGCTCCCAGGACGTCGACTACGCCACCACCGAGGAACTGCTGGCCCTGCTGGCGACCGCCGTCACCAGTACGATGCCTGGGCCGACACCCGCGGGCGGCGGACCCGCCGCCCGCGACCGCGCCCTCGTCGCGGCGGCCCGCGAAGCGATCACCGACGAACACCCCGCCTCCGCCACCCTCTTCTCCCTCGCCGAATTCCTGGGCAGCTCTCCCTACCGCCTGAGCCGCGCCTTCCCGCGCGAACTGGGTGTCTCATTGACCCACTACCGCCACCGCGTCCGCATCGGCCGCGCCCTGGACCGTCTGGAGGGCGGCGAGACCAGCCTCAGCACCCTCGCCGCCGACCTCGGCTACGCCGACCAGGCCCACCTCACCCGCACCTTCCGCCGCCACCTCGGCCACACCCCGACCGCCTTGCGCCGCCTGCTGGCACCGGCGAACGCACGGCGGATTGAGTGACGGTGGAACGACAGCAGGACAGGCCCGGGCCCGCCTCACCAGCAGCAGAAGAGTCGAGCTGTTCGGCCTCCGGCTCCGGCACGTGGACCTGCTGCACGCGACCGTCTCGGTCGAGCGGCAGATCCAGCAGACTGCCAAGCACGGCGTGTACGTCTGCCCGCCCAAGACCGCTCGCTCGCACCGCACGGTCCCGCTCCCCCGCATGGCGGTGGATGCGATGAAGGCCCACCTGTGGCACTTCCCCGCCGATGGGCCCGGGAGCTGGATCTTCACGGCGCCCCAAGGCGGGCCCGTGGTCTACCCGCACTTCATGGACGGATCCTGGCGGCCCGCCTGTGCGAAGGCCGGCATACCGAAGGGCACCGGTCCCCACGCCCTCCGGCATCACTACGCCGGCCTGCTGATCAAGCACGGCGAGTCGGTGAAGACCGTCTCCGAGCGCCTCGGCCACACCAACGCGGCCATGACGCTGAACATCTACACCCTCCTGTGGCCCGACTCCGAGGAGCGGACCCGGGCCGCGGTCGACAAGGCGTACGCGGACCAGTCCGCCGATGCCCGGCCACAGGTCGACGAAGCGGCATAACCGCTCCCCCGCGCGCTGACCGAAGTCAGCACGCTGCGGACTCCGCGCGGACCGCAAAGGCCGCCCGACCCGCTCCGCCGCAGGTCAGACGGCCTTTGGCCGGACGGATTAGACGTTGAAGCGGAACTCCACCACGTCCCCGTCCTGCATGACGTAGTCCTTGCCCTCCATGCGCGCCTTGCCCTTCGCGCGGGCCTCCGCCACCGAGCCGGTCTCGACCAGCTCGGCGAAGGAGATGACCTCGGCCTTGATGAAGCCCTTCTGGAAGTCGGTGTGGATCACACCGGCCGCCTCGGGAGCCGTCGCGCCCTTCTTGATGGTCCAGGCGCGGGTCTCCTTCGGGCCTGCCGTGAGGTAGGTCTGGAGGCCCAGGGTGTCGAAGCCGACGCGGCCCAGGGTGGCGAGGCCGGGCTCTTCCTGGCCCATCGACTGGAGGAGTTCCAGAGCCTCGTCGTCGTCCAGCTCGATCAGCTCGGACTCGATCTTCGCGTTGAGGAAGATCGCCTCCGCCGGGGCGACCAGGGCGCGCTGCTCGTTCTTGAAGTCCTCGTCGACCAGCTCGTCCTCGTCGACGTTGAAGACGTAGAGGAAGGGCTTGGTGGTCAGCAGGTGGAGCTCGTGGAGCAGGTCGCCCTGCTCGGTTCCCTTGGTAATGCCCGCCGAGAACAGGGTCTGGCCGGACTCGAGGATCTTCTGGGCCGACTCGACCGCCGCGAGGACGGCGACCTTGTCCTTCTGGAGGCGGGACTCCTTGGTCAGGCGCGGGACGGCCTTCTCCACCGACTGCAGGTCCGCGAGGATCAGCTCCGTGTTGATCGTCTCGATGTCGTCCTTCGGCGAGACCTTGCCGTCGACGTGCACGACGTTCTCGTCCTTGAAGGCGCGGATGACCTGGCAGATCGCGTCCGACTCGCGGATGTTCGCCAGGAACTTGTTCCCGAGGCCCTCGCCCTCGCTCGCGCCGCGCACGATGCCGGCGATGTCGACGAAGTCGACCGTGGCCGGGAGGACCCGCTGGGAGCCGAAGATGTCCGCGAGGACGGCGAGGCGGGAGTCGGGCACCCCGACGACGCCCACGTTCGGCTCGATGGTGGCGAACGGGTAGTTGGCCGCCAGCACGTCGTTCTTGGTCAGGGCGTTGAACAGGGTCGACTTGCCGACATTCGGCAGACCGACGATTCCGATCGTGAGCGACACGTTGGCGACTTCCTGACGTGGAGAGTGGAGAGAGTGAAGGACTGGCGGGCCGTACAGCCCGGTGAGGGTGGGGGCCGATCCACCAGTTTACGGGCGGGCCGAGCGGACCTGCGACGGCCCACGAAGCCCCGCTACGGCCGCCCGGGGTCGAACGCAGCCCCAAGGTCGTCCAAAGGGCGTGTCTAGTGCCGGTTTCCTCCCTCCCCGCGACCTACGTTGTGCGGGTGGAGCAGCACAGGACAGGCCCGCCCGAACCGCGGCAGCGGCCGCAGACCCCCGTAACCGCGCCGAGCACGCTTGCCGACGCCACCGTCTATCCGGTGCCGGCCCGCCCGCCTCGGCCCGTTCCGCCGCTGGTCCTCGCCCTGCGCCGGCTGCCGAACCCACGGCTGACGGGGCTCGGCGCCGGGCTGTTCGGGGCGGCGACGATGCTGGGGCTGGGCAGTCTGGACCAGCTGCTGCTCGACGGGTCCGCGATCGTCTACGGGCTGCTGTTCCTGCCGGTCAGCGCGCTGACGGCGCTCTGGGTGCGCGAGGCCGACGTGGTCATCGCACCGATCATCGTGCCGATCGCCTTCGCCATCGGGATCGTGCCGATCTCCGGCGGCACCGGCGGCGTCGGAGGCCAGACGATGGCCGTGGTGACGTCGCTGGCCGTGCACGCGGGCTGGCTGTACGGCGGGACGCTGGTGGCCGGGCTCATCACCTGCGTACGGAAGGTGCGGACGATGGCCCGGCGGCATCGCCGGAGGCGAGGACCGCAGGGCCCCGCCGGGACCACCCGTCGCGACTGAGCACCTCGGGCCGAAGGGGCCCGGCCGGGTCCGCAGGTCGAGCGGGTCGCCCCGGGCCTTGGTCTAGCGGCTCGCCGCCGCCATCGCCGCGCCCACGATGCCCGCGTTGTTCTGCAGCTCCGCCGGGACGATCTCCGCGCGCACGTCCTCGATCAGCGGCAGGAACTTCTCCGCCTTGCGGCTCACGCCGCCGCCGACGATGAACAGCTCGGGCGAGAACAGCATCTCCACGTGCGCCAGGTACTTCTGCACCCGCCGTGCCCAGTGCGTCCAGCTGAGGTCCTCGTCCTCCTTGGCCTTCGTCGACGCGCGCGTCTCCGCGTCGTGGCCGTTCAGCTCGAGGTGGCCGAGCTCGGTGTTGGGGACCAGGCGGCCGTCGATGAAGACGGCGCTGCCGATGCCCGTCCCGAACGTCAGGAGGATGACGGTGCCCTTGCGGCCGCGCCCCGCCCCGAACGTCATCTCCGCCACACCCGCCGCGTCGGCGTCGTTCAGGATCGTGACGGGCAGGCCGCCGAGGCGGTCGCCGAGCAGCGAGGCGGCGTCCTTGTCGATCCATCCCTTGTCGACGTTGGCCGCGGTGCGGGTGATGCCGCTGGTGACCACTCCGGGGAACGTGATGCCGACCGGACCGGTCCAGCCGAAGTGAGCGATCACTTCCGCGACGCCGTCGGCCACGGCGTCCGGCGTCGAGGGGTGCGGTGTCAGGACCTTGTGGCGCTCCTGTGCGAGATCGCCGCGCTCCAGATCCACGGGAGCGCCCTTGATCCCGGATCCGCCGATGTCCACTCCGAAGACGTTCATGGACACCACGTTAGAGGTGCCCGGCGTGAAAGGGAGGAACTGACCGTTACTGCCCGGACGGCTTGCCGGACAGCGCGGCGGCTACTGCTCGGACGGCTTCGCGGACAGCGCGGCGGCCTCCGCGCGCAGGTCCCTGCGGAGCTCCTTCGGCAGAGAGAAGGTGATCGACTCCTCGGCCGCCTTCACGATCTCGACGTCCTCGAAGCCGCGCTGCGACAGCCATTCCAGCACGCCCTCGACCAGGACCTCCGGCACGGACGCGCCCGACGTGACGCCGACCGTGGAGACGCCGTCGAGCCAGGCCTCGTCGATCTCCTCGGCGAAGTCGACGAGGTGCGCGTCGCGGGCGCCGGCGCCGAGAGCGACCTCGACGAGACGGACCGAGTTCGAGGAGTTCTTGGAGCCGACGACGATGACCAGGTCCGCCTCCGCGCCCATCTGCTTGACGGCGATCTGGCGGTTCTGCGTGGCGTAGCAGATGTCGTCGCTCGGGGGCGAGACAAGGCCGGGGAACTTGGTCTTGAGGGCGTCGACGGTCTCCATCGTCTCGTCGACGGAGAGGGTGGTCTGGGAGAGCCAGACGACCTTGTCGGGATTGCGGACCTCGACGTTCGCCACGTCGTCCGGGCCGTCGACCAGCGTGATGTGGTCGGGGGCCTCCCCCGACGTGCCGATGACCTCCTCGTGGCCCTCGTGTCCGATCAGGAGGATGTCGTAGTCCTCGTTCGCGAACCGCACGGCTTCCTTGTGGACCTTGGTGACCAGCGGGCAGGTCGCGTCGATCGTCGCGAGCTTCCGCTCGGCGGCCTCCTGGTGCACGGTCGGCGCCACGCCGTGCGCGGAGAACATGACGATCGATCCCTCGGGGACCTCCGCGGTCTCGTCGACGAAGATCGCGCCCTTCCGCTCGAGGGTCTGCACGACATATTTGTTGTGGACGATCTCGTGGCGGACGTAGATGGGCGACCCGTACTGCTCCAGGGCCTTCTCCACGGCGATCACGGCACGGTCCACACCTGCGCAGTAACCGCGGGGGGCGGCGAGGAGGACGCGTCGGGCAGGAGGCGTAGCAGTCATGCCCCCCATCGTAAGGCCGCGTCGATGAGCCGCTTGATCAGCCACCGGCAGCAGACTGGGCGCTACGCGAGCGAGGGAGGACGCAGTGAGGCGAGCCGCCGCCCAGGACCGCCGCCGCGAGGGGGTGGGGGACCACACCGGGCTGCGGCGCACGCTCGGCTTCCGTGATCTCGTCGTCTACGGGCTGCTGTTCATCGCGCCCATGGCGCCGGTCGGAGTGTTCGGGACGCTCGACGCCAAGTCGGGCGGTGCTGTCGCCCTCGTCTACCTCGTTGCCACGATCGCCATGGCCTTCACCGCTTCGAGCTATGCGCAGATGGTGCGGGTCGCGCCGCAGGCCGGTTCGGTGTTCGCCTACGCGCGCAAAGGGCTCGGTGAGGGGCCCGGGTTCGTCGCCGGGTGGATGGCGATGCTCGACTACCTGCTGATCCCCGCCGTCGCCTATCTCTTTTCCGGTATCGCGATGGAGGCCCTGGTTCCGCAGGTCGACCGGTGGGTGTGGACCGGGATCGCGGTCGTGGTGACGACGCTGCTGAACCTGTGGGGCGTGCGGGCGGCGGCCCGGGTCGGCTTCGCGGTGCTCGCGATGGAGATCGTGGTGCTGCTGGTGTTCCTGGTGTCCGCGATCACGGTGCTGGCACGGGACGGGGCCCAGCGGGGCTGGCTGACGCCGCTGACCGGTGACAGCGGCTTCTCGACGGCGGCGGTGCTCGGCGCGGTGTCCGTGGCGGTGCTGTCGTACCTCGGTTTCGACGCGATCGCCTCGTTCGCCGAGGAGGTGACCGGCGGTTCGCGGCAGGTGGCTCGGGCGGTGCTGTTCTGTCTGGCGCTGGCGGGCGTGCTGTTCGTGGCGCAGACATATCTGGTGGCACTGCTGGAGCCGGTCCCCTCCGCGCAGCTGGCCGCGGAACCGGCTCGGCAGGGCTCGGCGTTCTACGACGCCGTCGACGCGTCCGTCGGCACGTGGCTGCACGACCTCGTGGCGGCGAGCAAGGCGGTCGGAGCGGCGTTCGCGGCGCTGGCCGGTCAGGCGGCAGCCGGGCGGCTGCTGTTCGCGATGGCGCGGGACCGGCGGCTGCCCCACGTACTGGCCCGCACGGACTCGGGCGTGCCGCGGCTCGCGCTGCTGCTGGCGGCGACGGTGACCATGATCGCGGCGGTGTGGGCGGCGCAGCGGGACGACGGCCTGGACCATCTGGTCTCGGTGGTCGACATCGGCGCGCTCAGCGCGTTCGTGCTGCTGCACGCGAGCGTGATCGGCTGGTTCGTGGTCCGCCGGATGGGCGGCACGCCCGACAGGCTGCGGCATCTGGTGGTGCCGGTGCTGGGCATGGGCGTGCTCCTCGCGGTGATCGTGGAGGCGGCGGGGTCGGCGCAGATGGTGGGCGTGGTGTGGCTGGGGGTGGGGCTGATTGTGCTGGCGGTGCAGTGGGGGCGGCGCGACGGACTGCCGGGCGCGGATCGGTAGGAGTCAGGCCGGCAGCGGATCGGTGGAAGCCGGGCCGGCCATGGTGGCTTCGCGCCGTGGCCGGGTTGTCGGATGTGGCCGTTACGCTCGCCCGTATGGCTCTCAACACGTCCCCGGAATCCCCTCTGCCGGTCGGCGAGGTGTCACGGCTCATCGGTGGCTGGATCGATCGGCTCGGGGTCGTCTGGGTGGAGGGGCAGATCACTCAGCTGTCGCGCCGGCCGGGCGCCGGCGTCGTCTTCATGACGCTGCGCGATCCGTCGTACGACATCTCCGTGAGCGTCACCTGCTTCCGGCAGGTCTTCGACGCGGTCGCCGACGTGGTGGCGGAGGGCGCCCGGGTGGTGGTCCACGCCAAACCGGAGTGGTACGCGCCCCGGGGGCAGCTGTCGCTGCGGGCGGTGGAGATAAGGCCGGTGGGCATCGGTGAACTGCTCGCCAGGCTGGAGCAGTTGAAGCGGACGCTCGGCGCTGAGGGGCTGTTCGCGCCGGAGCGCAAGAAGCCGCTGCCGTTCCTGCCGCACCGGGTGGGCCTGGTGTGCGGGCGGGCGTCCGCGGCCGAGCGCGACGTGCTGGAGAACGCGCGCAGGCGCTGGCCGCACGTCCGCTTCGAGGTGCGGAACGTGGCGGTGCAGGGCGTGCACGCCGTGGCGCAGGTCGTCCAGGCCGTCAAGGAGCTGGACGAGCTGGACGACGTCGACGTGATCATCGTGGCGCGCGGCGGCGGCAGCGTGGAGGACCTATTGCCGTTCTCGGACGAGCAGTTGGTGCGGGCGGTCTCGGCGTGCGCGACGCCGGTGGTGTCGGCGATCGGGCACGAGCCGGACTCCCCGCTGCTGGACCTGGTCGCCGATCTGCGCGCCTCGACGCCGACGGACGCCGCGAAGAAGGTCGTGCCCGACGTGGGCGAGGAGCTGGACCGGGTGCGGCAGCTGCGGGACCGGGCACTGCGGACCGTCCAGGGCCTGCTGGACCGGGAGGAGCGGGGCCTCGCCCACGCGCTGGCCCGGCCGTGCATGGAGCATCCGCAGCGGATGGTCGAGGAGCGCGAGGCGGAGGTGGACGCGCTGGTGGCCCGGAGCCGGCGGGTGCTGGGGCATCTGCTGGACCGGGCCGACTCGGAGCTGGCGCACACCCGGGCGCGCGTGGTCTCGCTCTCTCCGGCGGCGACGCTGGAGCGCGGGTACGCGGTGCTGCAGCGCGCCGACGGGACGGTGGTGCGCTCCCCGGACGAGGTCGATGCCGGAGAGGGGCTGCGGGCGCGGGTCGCGGAGGGCGAGTTCGCGGTGCGGGTCGCCGAGTGACGCCCATGGCGATCGCCGGTTTTGTTGTCGTATCTCCTACATAGGGTGGAATGCATGGCTGCCAAGACGGAAGAGGCCGCGCTCGGTTACGAGCAGGCCCGGGACGAGCTGATCGAGGTCGTACGACGCCTGGAGGCGGGCGGCACGACGCTGGAGGAGTCGCTGGCGCTGTGGGAGCGCGGCGAGGAGCTGGCGAAGGTGTGCCGTCACTGGCTCGAGGGGGCACGCGCGCGGCTGGACGCGGCGCTGGCGAAGCCGGAGGCGCAGGACGAGGCCGAGGACGACGCGTAGGCGAGCCGGGCGGGGATCGGCGTAATGGGCGGGACTGTGAGTCGGATCACCGAGGGACGGATTTAGTTGAACGTTAACCTAAACCGTCGTACGGTGAAGTCGTTGCTCATAGCACCGACCCCCTTTGCACTACGGAAGGCTCGTCTGATGTCCCTCGTTCTTGACCCCACCGCCCAGGACCTCCTCTTCCGTGAGGCCCGCACCGCCAACACGTTCACCGACGAGCCGGTGACCGAGGAGCAGGTTCAGGCGATCTACGACCTGGTCAAGTACGGCCCGACCGCTTTCAACCAGTCCCCGCTGCGCGTCGTGCTCGTCCGCTCCGCCGAGGCCCGCGAGCGCCTCGTCGGTCACATGGCCGAGGGCAACCAGGCCAAGACCGCCTCCGCGCCGCTGGTCGCGATCCTGGCCGCCGACAACGAGTTCCACCAGGAGCTCCCGGCCCTGCTGCCGCACTTCCCCCAGGCCAAGGACATGTTCTTCAGCGAGCGCCCGGTCCGCGAGCAGGCCGCCGGCCTGAACGCCGCCCTGCAGGCCGCGTACTTCATCGTCGGCGTCCGCGCCGCCGGTCTGGCCGCCGGCCCGATGACGGGCTACGACGCCGCCGGCATCCAGAAGGAGTTCCTGGATGACGACCACGCTCCGCTGATGGTCGTCAACATCGGCAAGCCCGGCGACGACGCCTGGTTCCCGCGCTCCCCGCGCCTGTCGTACGACGAGGTCGTCACCACCGTCTGAGCGCCGCGCGCCCAGGCGCCCACGCGCCCACGCGCCCACGCGAAAGGCCGCCGCACCCGAAAGGGCGCGGCGGCCTTCGCCGTACTTCCGACGCTCCCCCGGGCGGCAGGTACGCCGGAGTCGCGCGCATGACGGAAGAGAGCCGAGAAAGCCGGCGGAGGGCTTCACCGGCCGGGGGTCAGGGCCCGGCCGGGACCTTCCGGCCGGGGTCAGGAACCGGCGGAGCCGGCCAGGGGTCAGGAAGCGGACGGCTTCACCGACGGGGTCGCCGACGCCGCAGCACCGGGCTCCTGCGACGTGAGCGACTCGGCCATCTCCGCCAGCCGGTCCTGCGTCGCCGTGCCGGTGATCACCGTCGTCGCGCCGTCGGCCGTCAGCACCAGGGCGTTGTACTTGGGGCCCTTCCACACCTGCCAGGCCTCACCCGCCACCTGGCGGGTCTGCTCCGTCCTGGCCGCCTGGTGGGTGACCTTGCGGACGTACTTGTCGGCGGGCTTCGCGGTGGACTGCTCGATCGCCACGTACTGATCACTTGGGTCGAGGAAGCCGAGGTGCCACGCGTGGGCCTGCTCGCGCCGGAACGTGACCGAGGTCGCCCGCCACTCCTTGCCCAGCCCCTCCGGCACGGCCACCGGATACGGTGCGGCCCGCTGTGCCGTCAGGAGTTCCACGCGGTAGTCCTTCGTCCTGATCGGGTCGGCGTTCTCGTCGTGCGGAACGAGCGTGTAGATGCCCGCCACGACCACGCCGATCACCGCCAGGGACTGGAACATGTTCCGGATCGTCTGCTTGCCTCGCATACCTGCCACGCCCACCATGTTCGCATCCGCCGGTCATGCTCATACGTGGCCCCCTCTGCTCAATTTGTCGACGTACCGATAGAGTCGCCCCACCCTCTTATTACGGCCGTCGTCGTACAGAAAGGTGCGCTCCGATGACCGAGCATCATCTGCCGTCCCCGCTCGAGGTCTCCCCCGAGGCCCCCGACCGCAACCTCGCCCTCGAACTCGTCCGCGTCACCGAGGCCGCCGCCATGGCCGCGGGCCGCTGGGTCGGCCGTGGTGAGAAGAACGGCGCCGACGGCGCCGCGGTCAAGGCCATGCGTACGCTCGTCTCGACCGTCTCGATGAACGGCGTCGTCGTCATCGGTGAGGGCGAGAAGGACGAGGCCCCGATGCTGTTCAACGGCGAGCGGATCGGTGACGGAACCGGCGCCGAGTGCGACATCGCCGTCGACCCGATCGACGGGACCACGCTGACGGCCAAGGGCATGCCCAACGCCATCGCCGTCCTGGCCGCCGCCGACCGCGGCACCATGTTCGACCCGTCCGCCGTCTTCTACATGGACAAGCTGGTCACCGGGCCGGAGGCCGCCGACTACGTCGACATCAACGCCCCCGTCTCCGTCAACATCCGGCGGGTCGCCAAGGCCAAGCACTCCTCGCCCGAGGACGTCACGGTCGTCATCCTGGACCGCCCCCGGCACGAGGGGATCGTCAAGGAGATCCGCGAGACCGGCGCGCGCATCAAGTTCATCTCGGACGGCGACGTCGCCGGCTCGATCATGGCGGTCAAGGAGGGCACCGGCGTCGATCTGCTGCTGGGCGTCGGCGGCACCCCCGAGGGCATCATCTCGGCCTGCGCGATCAAGTGCCTGGGCGGTGTCATCCAGGGCAAGCTCTGGCCGAAGGACGACGCGGAGCGGCAGCGCGCCCTCGACGCGGGCCACGACCTGGACCGCGTGCTGAGCACGAACGACCTGGTCTCCGGCGAGAACGTCTTCTTCGTCGCCACCGGAATCACGGACGGCGAGCTGCTGCGCGGCGTCCGCTACCGCGCGGAGACGGCGACCACCCAGTCCCTGGTGATGCGCTCCAAGTCGGGCACGATCCGGCAGATCGACTCCACGCACCGGCTGTCGAAGCTCCGGGCCTACAGCCAGATCGACTTCGACCGCGCGAAGTAGGCGAAGCAGGGCAGGAAGCAGGCATCGCCGCGCAGTGCGGCAAACGGAAGGGGCGCCCTTGTGCGGGGGCGCCCCGTTTCCGTGCGTGGTCGGTATCAGGCCGCCGACGCGGACTTCTTGAGCTCCACCTCGCGGCGCCTGCGGCGGGCCAGCACCACGCGGCGCTCGGCGGCGGTGAGGCCGCCCCACACTCCGTACGGCTCGGGCTGGAGCAGCGCGTGCTCGCGGCACTCGACCATCACCGGGCAGCGGGCGCAGACCCGCTTGGCCGACTCCTCACGCGACAGACGCTCGGCCGTCGGCTCCTTGGAGGGGGCGAAGAACAGGCCCGCCTCGTCACGGCGGCACACCGCCTCCGCGTGCCAGGGGCCTGCCTGGTCCTCCCGGGCAGGAATGCGCTGGTGCGGAACGGCGGCCACCTGCAAGGACTGATGCGGCAGTTGCAGCACGGTCTACTCCTGACGACGGGATTCGCGAGCGAGAGACGATGCAGCAGTCCCTACCCGCTGTGCGCACGCCTATGCACTGAGTGGCACTGAGTTCCGACGCACGGAATTGCGCATCGGCGCTCGCGGCGGAAAAGCGCCCCCGGGCAGGGCCGTCACCCCAGGTGTTTGCGCAAGCGGTCGTGCAGATCGGAGATGCGCCGGCCGCGCTTCGGCTTGGCCTCGACATTGCCGAAAACCGAGTAGCCGTTGACGACGACCACGGGTGCCTCGGGATCGGCGGCCTCCAGCGTCACGACCTCGAAGTTCCCGAAGAAGCCGGTCCCGCTGCCGCGCAGCGAGATGTTCTCCGGTACGCGCACCTCGACGTTGCCGAAAATGGAGGTCGCGTTGATGACCGAGAGCCGCTGTCCGTAGAGCGCCTCGGTGAGATCGATCTCGATGTTGCCGAACAGCGAGAAGGCGTTGGTCCTGCGGCCGACGCGCCACCGGCCCTTGCGCGTCGAGCTGGAGAAGACCGCGATCAGGTTCTCCGCCGGGCCGGCGGGCGCGTCGTCGTCGTAGGCGTGCAGGGCCGCGGTGTCGGACCGGCGGCCCGCGGCGGGCAGGTCGCTCACGATCGGCTCGAGCTCGCCCACCGTCTTGGCCCGGTAGACGGCGTCGATGCGCTCCGAGTGCTCCTCGGCGTCCAGCCGCCCCTCGGCCAGGGCGTCCCTGAGGATGTCCGCGATCCGGTCGCGGTCGGCATCGGAGGCACGGATGGCGCCGGCCGGATCCAGGGGTGCGGCCGGCTTCTGAGGCTGCTTCTCGAGGTCCACGTCACCAGCCTAGCGAAACGCGATAGATCGCGACCAGGCCTGCCGCGCGGTCGTCATGTCGCCGCTGCCGGTTCTCGCCGGCGGCGCACCTCCCCTTGGCGAGAACCGGCCAGGCGGAAACCCGCCGTCGCGCCGGAGTTTTCTGCAGGCGGGCTTCTGGCAGTGTCCGGCTGGGGCGCACCGGCGCCCCAGCCGGTGGTGACGGTCGGCGGCCTCGATCGAGCGGGCGCCGGCCGTACCGTGCCGGTGCTCGAACGCGGGTCGCGAGGAGGGTGATGCTCGAGAGTCTGGGACTCGACGCCGCGCAGGAACAGGTCTATGTCTGTCTGCTGCGGGCTCCGGCAGCAGACGCGGCGGCCGTGTCGGCACGGACCGGCCTGGACGTGGACGCGGTGACACGGGCGCTCTCCCTGCTGGAGACGGACGGGCTCGTGTCCCGGCCTCCTGGCCGGCCGAGCGCCTATCACGCCGCGCCGCCCGATGTGACGCTCAACCTGATGGTGCTTCAACGGCTGGACGAGTTCCGCCGCGTGCAGCTTGCGGTCGAACGGCTCGCCGCCGAGCACCGCGCCCTCGGGCAGGGCGGCTCGGGCGCCGAGCCGGTCGAGGTGCTGGAAGGGGCGGCGTCGATCGCCGAACGCTACCGCCAGATCCAGCGCGGCGCCCGGGAGGTGTCCAGCCTGGTGGCCGGTCCCGCGGTGGTGGTGAGCGCGTCGGACAACACCGGACAGCGGGACGCACTGCGGGCCGGGGTCCGCTACCGGGCCGCGTACGAGCGGGCGACGCTCGAGGTCGACAGCGCGGACAACCCGCTGCTGCTGGAGGAATGGGCCGCGCTCGGGGAGGAGATGCGGGTCACTCCGGAGGTCCCGCTGAAGCTGGTCATCGCCGACCGGCGCATCGCGCTGGCGCTCCCCCGCCGGCAGCCGCCCGGGGCGCCCGTCGGTCTCGTCGTGCGCACCGGCATCCTGCTGGAGGCCCTCAACTGGCTCTTCGACCGGGTGTGGGCGACGGCGCTGCCGGTGCCCGCCGCGCTGCCGGCGGCGCCCGACGGGCCGCTGACGGCGTCCGATCGACGACTGCTCTCGCTGCTGCTGTCGGGCTGCACCGACCGGTCCATCGCCTCGCAGTGGGGGGTGAGCATGCGCACGGTCCAGCGGCGTGTGCAACGGCTGATCGCCCTCGCGGGGGTGCAGACGCGGCTTCAACTGGGCTGGCAGGCCGCCCGGCTGGGCTGGATCGAGCCCCGCGCCGACGAGGCGGAGAAGGGGGCTGCCCAGAGCCGCTGACGACCGTGCGAACCGGGGCCGGGAGCGGAGTGTCGCATTTGCGACAGGACGTCAAACCGACAGCCGCAAGGGCTGATGAAGCAGTGTCACCGCATGCCAACGTGGCGGCCGTTCACAGCCCCGAGTGCTGAAGGATGATCATGTCCCGTCCTCGCTCAACCGCCTCCGGCCACAGAGCCGGGCGCAGTGCCGTCGCGATCGCGACCGCGGTACTCGCCGCCGGGAGTCTCGCACTGACCGCTCTGCCCGCGCAGGCCACCCCTGCCGCGGCCGGACAGAGAACCGCCGCCACGACACCCTCCGGAAGCGCCACGGCCGACAAACTCGGCAGCCACGACCGCGCGCTGCTCGCGAAGTACCGCAAGCAGCACGCCGCCCGCACCACCATGAAGAACGCGGACCGCGCTGTCCCGGACTTCGCCACCCTGCTGATCGCCGTGCGGGAGGGGCGGACCGACGAGGCCGAGCGTGCGCTCGCGGACCTCGGGGTCGAGGCCACCCGTACCGAGTCGGCCGTCGGTTACATCAAGGCCAACGTGCCGTTCGGCATGGTGGACCGGGTCGTGGCGATCGACGACGTCGTCGCCGTCGACGTGGACGAGTTGCTGACGCTCGACGAAACCCGTGCCGACGGGGCGGCGGGCACCGCGGCCACAGCGGCCACCGGCAGCCGGCTGCCGGACGCCCCTTCCGCCCGCACGCCCGACAGCAACGCCTACATGCCGACCCGGGAGACGGGTTCGGTGGAGTTCAAGGAGGACCACCGGACCTACGACGGCCGCGGGGTCACCATCGGCATCATGGACACCGGCGTCGACCCGACGCACCCGGCGCTGGCGAGGACCACCACCGGCGAGCGCAAGCTCGTCGACACCGCGGTCGGGACGAACCCGCGGGACTTCATCGACCTGCTCTTCGACCCCACCTGGCAGAACATGACGGCGACGTCGAAGGTGGCCGGGCCGGTCTTCACCGACACGGTGCACGGCGAGACATGGCGGGCTCCCGACTCCGCCGACCTGCGCATCGGGCTGCGGCCGATCCAGCTGCCGCAGGGTTCGACGGTCGTCCCGACGCTCGTGCGGGAGTCGGACGGCGCGGTGTGGGTCGACACCGACCAGGACCACGACTTCACCGACGAGGAGCTGCTCCGCCCCTACAAGGAGAAGCGGCAGATCGCCCGCTTCGGGACCGACGACCCGAAGACCACGGCCGACGAGCGGATCCCGTTCACGGTCGAGGTCAGGAACGACTTCTTCCCGAACACGGTCAGCGTCAACGTGAACCTCATCACCGAGGCGCACGGCACGCACGTCGCGGGCATCACGGCGGCCAACGGCATGTTCGGCGGCCGGATGGACGGCCAGGCACCCGGCGCCCGGCTGGTGTCCATGCGTGCCTGCCACAGCTTCGGCTGCTCGAGCGCCGCGCTGACCGACGGCATGATCGACCTCGCCACGAAGTACGACGTCGACGTGATCAACATGTCGATCGGCGCGTCGCCCGCGTTCAACGACGGGCAGAGCGCCCGCGCCCTGGTCTACAACCGGCTGATCGACGAGTCCGGGGTCCAGATGTTCATATCCGCCGGCAACTCGGGTGCCGGCGTGAACACGGTCGGCGACCCGACCGCCGCCGACAAGGTCGTCAGCGTCGGCGCCTCCGTCTCCCGGGCGACCTGGTGGGCGAACTACGGCTCCGAAGTACGGGACGAGCGCGGCATCTTCCCGTTCTCCTCGCGGGGGCCGCGGGAGGACGGCGGTTTCAAGCCCGACCTGACGGCGCCCGGCGCGGCCGTGTCGACCGTGCCGGCGTGGCTGCCGAACGCCTCCGTCGCCGAGACCGGCTACACGCTGCCCGTCGGGTACTCGATGATGAACGGCACGTCGATGGCGTCACCCCAGGCAACCGGCGCCGCGGCGCTGCTGCTGTCGGGCGCGAAGCAGCGCGGCGTGAGCGCGAGCCCGGCCAAGCTGCGCAGTGCGCTCTACTCCTCGGCCCGCTACAACGACAAGGTGCCGGCCGTCGCCCAGGGCCGCGGCGCACTGGAGGTGGCCGGTGCCTGGAAGTACCTCTCCCGCGGCACCACGGCCGTCGAGGAAGTGACGGTCAGCGCCCCGGTGTGCACCCCGCTCTCCGGTGATCTGGTCACCCCGCACACCGGCAGCGGGGTCTTCAACAGCTGCGCCCCGGGCAGCGGCGGCCAGGGGGCCGGCGAGACGCGCACGTACGACGTGACGGTGACCCGCACCACGGGCCCCGACCGAGCCGTCCCCTACCTGCTCACCGTGGAGGGTGACGAGCGGACGTTCTCCGCGCCCCGCGTTGTGCGGCTCCCGCTGAACGAGCCGACGGTGGTGAAGGTGACCGCCGCACCGCGCGCCGCGGGAGTGCACAGCGCGATCCTGCGGATCGACAACCCGGCGACGAAGGCGGTCGAGCAGTCGGCGATGCTGGCGGTGGAGGCGGCGGCACAGCTGACCGCGGGCGAGCCGTACGAGGTGCGGGGCGTCACCCACCGGAACGGCACGGTTCACTACAGCGTCGCCGTGCCCGAGGGCACGAAGTCGCTGACGGTCTCCTTGGACGGTCTCACCGAGGGCAGCCAGACCCGCTGGTGGGCCTTCACGCCGACCGGGACCACCGGTGAGGACGCAGCGCCGGGCTCCCTGTCCTGCTACGCGAACTACCACGACGGCAACGGCTGCGACCCGGCCACCCGCACCTACGAGGCGCCGGCGGCCGGCGTGTGGGAGCTGGTCGTCGAGTCCCGTCGTACGTCCCCGTCCTTCGCGAATCCGTTCCGGCTGACGGCGACGGTCACCCCGTAGCGCACGGGGCGCAGAGGCGCTCCGCGCTCCCGCGCGGCCCGGTCCGGGAAGTGAGCCTTACCTCACAGGATCCGGGCCGCGCGGGAGTCTTACGCTGGATGGCGCTGCCAACGGAGGCACGCTGCTGTCTGTGAAGTGAGGAATGGGCGAAATGCCGGAGTTCGTGTATACGGATCTGCTCCCGCTGGGCGAGGACACCACGCCGTACCGGCTGGTGACCGCCGAAGGTGTCTCCACCTTCGAGGCCGACGGACGCACCTTCCTCAAGGTCGAGCCCGAGGCCCTGCGCAAGCTCGCCGCCGAGGCGATCCACGACATCCAGCACTACCTCCGGCCCGCCCACCTGGCGCAGCTGCGGCGGATCATCGACGACCCCGAGGCGTCGTCCAACGACAAGTTCGTCGCGCTGGACCTGCTGAAGAACGCGAACATCGCCGCCGCCGGTGTGCTCCCGATGTGCCAGGACACCGGCACGGCGATCGTCATGGGCAAGCGAGGCCAGAACGTCCTCACCGAGGGCGGCGACGAGGAAGCGCTGTCTCGCGGCATCTACGACGCGTACACGAAGCTGAACCTCCGGTACTCGCAGATGGCCCCCCTCACCATGTGGGAGGAGAAGAACACCGGCTCCAACCTCCCGGCGCAGATCGAGCTCTATGCGACCGACGGCGGCGCCTACAAGTTCCTCTTCATGGCCAAGGGCGGCGGCAGCGCCAACAAGTCCTTCCTCTACCAGGAGACGAAGGCCGTCCTCAACGAGGCGAGCATGATGAAGTTCCTGGAGGAGAAGATCCGCTCGCTCGGTACGGCCGCCTGCCCGCCGTACCACCTGGCGATCGTCGTCGGCGGCACCAGCGCCGAGTTCGCCCTGAAGACCGCGAAGTACGCCTCCGCGCACTACCTGGACGAGCTGCCCTCCGAGGGTTCGGAGCTCGGCCACGGCTTCCGCGACGAGGAGCTGGAGAAGAAGGTCTTCGAACTGACCCAGAAGATCGGTATCGGCGCCCAGTTCGGCGGCAAGTACTTCTGCCACGACGTCCGCGTGGTGCGGCTGCCGCGGCACGGCGCCTCGCTGCCCGTCGCCATCGCCGTCTCCTGCTCGGCCGACCGCCAGGCCGTCGCGAAGATCACGGCCGAGGGCGTCTTCCTGGAGCAGCTCGAGACCGACCCTGCGCGCTTCCTGCCGGACACCACGGACGAGCACCTCTCGGACGAGTCCGGTGACGTCGTGCGCATCGACCTCAACCGGCCGATGGACGAGATGCTGGCCGAGCTTTCCAAGTACCCGGTCAAGACCCGGCTCTCGCTGACCGGCCCGCTGGTCGTGGCCCGCGACATCGCGCACGCCAAGATCAAGGAGCGGCTGGACGCCGGCGAGGAGATGCCGCAGTACCTGAAGGACCACCCGGTCTACTACGCCGGCCCGGCCAAGACGCCGGAAGGCTATGCGTCCGGCTCCTTCGGCCCGACCACGGCCGGCCGGATGGACTCCTACGTCGAGCAGTTCCAGGCGGCCGGCGGCTCCAAGATCATGCTGGCGAAGGGCAACCGCTCGAAGCAGGTGACCGACGCGTGCGGCACGCACGGCGGCTTCTACCTCGGCTCGATCGGCGGCCCGGCCGCTCGCCTCGCGCAGGACTGCATCAAGAAGGTCGAGGTCGTCGAGTACGAGGAGCTCGGCATGGAAGCGGTCTGGAAGATCGAGGTCGAGGACTTCCCGGCGTTCATCGTCGTCGACGACAAGGGCAACGACTTCTTCACGGAGCCGGCGCCGGCCCCGACGTTCACGTCGATCCCGGTGCGCGGGCCGGGGCTCGCGTAGCCGACCTGAACGGGAGAGCCCCCCACCGGGGGCTCTCCCTCTTTACTTGCTGTCCCCGTCCTTGCTGTCCCCGTCCGCAGCGACCCGGCCGGGGGCATGGCAGGGGCAGTCGCACACCAGGAGCCGCACGCCGGGTACGCCGCTGTCGGGCGTCACGTGATCCCGGCAGCGGTCGTGGCGCCCCACGATGCAGCGCGGCGACCGGAAGGCAGGCCCGGACACCGCCTCGCCGCTCACTGCTGCTCCCCCAGCCGCCGCCCGAATGCCTCCGCCAGCGCGTGGGCCAGCAGGGACACGCTCACCGCGTCGGCGATCTCGGGTGTCACCCACCAAGCGTCCCCGGCCCGGTCGTGGTGCGGACCTTCGTGCCCCTCGGGCAGGATGCAGACCGACCCGGCACACACCGGTCGGACCACGGCGGCGACGGCGAACACGGACCGCCTCGCCCCACAGCGGCCCGACGCTCCCCGGCTCACCGGGCGGCGCCGACGGCGTGGATGTCGCGGTGGTCGATGTCCACCCCGACGGTGGCCAGCCACAACGCCCGCCGCCGCCTGCGCTGCGCGGCCGCACGGGAGTGGTCCGCGAGGTACGGTCGGACGAGCGGCGAGCGGGCACCGTCGAGAAATGTCGCCTGCTCCCGGGCGTAGGGGGACCGCCGCCGGGCGGGAACGCGAAGGGGCCCGGGCCGGGATGCGGGGCGGGTCTGCCGGGACGGCGTCTCGCGGTGCCTGCCGGTGGCGGGCAGCGTGAGCATCAGAAGAGGGAGAACGACCGGGATCAGGACCCGGCTCAGTGCGCGCGCGATAAGGTTCCGCACGTCATCAACTCCTACTTGGTGACCGTGCCCCGGGAGGTCTAGCCACCTCGCCGGGGTTTCTGTACTCCGTCACCGTATGGCGTGATGCACTGTGATGCATCACGCTGTAGCTAGAGCCACCCAAACGTGTCCTTGTACGACTATCTAGCGTTGCATCATGAGCCTTGACCCGGAGTCGGGACGTCCGCTGTACATGCAGCTCGCAGACGTGATCGCAGCGAAGATCGCCAGCGGCGAGTACGCGCCGGACCGCATGATTCCCACACCCGCCCGTCTCGCCGACGAGTACGGCATCGCAGTGCTGACGGCGCGCCGCGCCATGCGCGAGCTGCGCGAACGCGGTCTGATCTTCACGGTGCCCGGCAAGGGCTCCTTCGTCAGCCCCGACGCCGGAAAGAACGGCACCGCGCCGGAGGCGTAGCCCCGTGCGCGGTGCCGTACGGCCCGGTCAGGCGAAGCGCTGGTTCGCGGAGCCGTCGCACGCCCGGAGACGGACGGGCTCGTGCGCCGCGCCTTGGGTCAGGCAGACGCCCGTCGCGGACGACGGCCGGATCGTGGCTCCGTCGCGGACGAACTTCTGGTTCGCGCCGCCGTGGCAGTCGTAGACGGTCAGGGCCGTGCCCACGCGGTAGTCGCCGGCGGGGACGTCCAGGCAGCGGTCCTGGGACAGCTCCGTGTGGACGGTTCCGCGCGCGGAGTCGTGCCACCAGTTCTGGTTGCGGCCGCTGTGGCAGTCCCAGCCGACCACGCCGGTGCCGTTCGCGCTCGCGGCGCCGTTGACGTCCATGCAGTTGCCGGTCGCCTCGTTGCGCAGCGGCTTGTAGACGTCGTCCCAGGCGTGCGGGAAGAGCGCCGGCTTACCCGTGGAGTTGACGTCCGCGCAGCTCGCCTCGCGCAGCGGGGAGTTGTAGATCTGGGTCAGGCACGAGGCGAAGGCCGCGTGGCCGCGGATGTTGGGGTGGAAGGACTGGCGCACCGAGTTGGAGTCCGGCGGGAAGGGATTGCCGAGGTCGACGTACAGGCCGCGGGCCCAGGTGTCCTGGTAGCAGACCTCGTGGCCGTGGAAGAGGCGGGAGTTGTCCAGGTACACGGCCCCGGTGTCGCGTGCGGCCTTGCGCATGCCGCGTTCGAAGGCGGGGACGGCGGTGTTGCGGCCCCAGACCGTGTCGGAGTCGTAGCCCATCCCGCCGCAGAGCAGCTTGCCGGGGAAGTTCGGGTTGTCGCGGAAGTCGGGTCCGATCGGGCTCGGGTAGCCCATCACGACCAGCTTGTAGTCGCTGTCCTGGTATCCGGCGTCGCGCATCACGGTGCGCAGGTCGCGCACGGTCTGTTCGACCTTGGGGACGAGACCGTCGACGCGGGCCTGCCAGCCGGGGGCGTACTTGGGGGCGCAGGGGCCCTGGAACAGGATGTAGCGGGTGACGCAGTCGGTCATGACGGGACCGAACTGGAGATCGTCGTTGGCGCCGGCGACGAGCAGCACCATCTTGATGCGGGTGTTGCGTGCCTTGATGGCGAGATTGTCGCTCTGGACCAGTTCGTCGGCGTGCTGCTTGCTGCCTCCGATGCGGATGTTGGGTGTGGAGGCGCCTGAACAGGACACGTTGTAGGTGACGTCCGCCGCGATGCCGGTGCGGTGGATGGCGGCGTCGGGCGAGCGGTGACACCAGTTGTCGGGCCCGTTGGTGCCGGGCTCGTACGTGCCGACGCCCTCACCGGAGATCTCGCTGTCACCGAGCGAGATCAGGCCTGTCCTGCGGTCGTCGAGCGGACGCTGGGCAGGGTCGCCGTAGAGCGCGGTGGCCTCGGCCGCCCGGATCGCCTCGAGTTCGGGCGACAGGGGTACGGCGGCCTTCGGTGCGGTGGCGGAGCCGGCCGGCTCCGCGGCCGCGGGAGTGGCCACGGCGAGCCCACCGAGGACGGTGGCCAACGCGGCCGCGGCCGCGAAGGTGCGGCGGAGTCGAAGTCTGGGTCCGGTGCCTTTCAATTGCGCCTCCCCGAGTTGTGGTTACTCGGGGTATTTACTGGCGGGTAGCGCAGTTGGGAATAGACAGAACAAGACAAGTGCTCAACTTTTTCAGGAGGTTCGACAGATGAGCGATGCGAGCGAGTACCGGACCGAGCACGACTCCATGGGAGAAGTGCGGGTTCCCGCCCACGCGAAGTGGCGGGCGCAGACCCAGCGGGCGGTGGAGAACTTCCCCGTGTCGGGTGGGCGTCTGGAGCGCTCGCACATCGAGGCCCTCGCCCGTATCAAGGCCGCGGCTGCGCAGGTCAACGCCGAACTGGGCGTCCTCGACGCGGACATCGCGCGGGCGATCGCGGACGCGGCCGTGGAGGTGGCGGAGGGCCGCTGGGACGAGCACTTCCCCGTGGACGTCTTCCAGACGGGGTCCGGTACCTCGTCCAACATGAACACCAACGAGGTCCTCGCGACGCTCGCGACCGAACGGCTCGGCCGGGACGTCCACCCCAACGACCATGTGAACGCGTCGCAGTCGTCCAACGACGTGTTCCCCTCCTCCATCCACATCGCGGCGACCGCGGCCGTCATCCACGACCTGATCCCGGCGCTGGACCACCTGGCCGCCTCGTTGGAACGCAAGGCGACCGAGTTCGCCGCGGTCGTCAAGTCCGGCCGTACGCACCTGATGGACGCCACGCCCGTCACCCTCGGCCAGGAGTTCGGCGGCTACGCGGCGCAGGTGCGGCACGGGATCGAGCGGCTCAAGGCCTCGCTGCCGCGCCTCGCCGAACTGCCCCTGGGCGGAACCGCCGTGGGGACCGGCATCAACACCCCGCCCGGCTTCGCCGCGGCCGTCATCGCCGAGGTGGCGCGCGCGACGGGGCTGCCGCTGACCGAGGCCCGCGACCACTTCGAGGCGCAGGGCGCGCGCGACGGCCTGGTGGAGACCTCGGGCCAGCTCCGTACGATCGGGGTCTCGCTCACCAAGATCTGCAACGATCTGCGCTGGATGGCGTCGGGGCCGCGCACGGGGCTCGCCGAGATCGCCCTCCCGGACCTCCAGCCCGGCTCGTCCATCATGCCGGGCAAGGTGAACCCGGTGATCCCCGAGGCGGTGCTGATGGTGGCCGCCCAGGTCACCGGCAACGACGCCACCGTCGCGGCGGCCGGCGCCGCCGGGAACTTCGAACTGAACGTCATGCTGCCGGTGATCGCCAAGAACCTGCTGGAGTCGGTCAGGCTGCTGGCCAACGCCTCGCGCCTGCTGGCGGACCGCACGGTCGACGGCATCACCGCCGATGTCGAACGGGCCCGCGAGTACGCGGAGTCGTCCCCGTCGGTCGTCACCCCGCTCAACAAGTACATCGGGTACGAGGAGGCGGCCAAGGTCGCCAAGAAGTCACTCGCAGAACGGAAGACGATCCGCGAGGTGGTGCTCGAGTCGGGGTACGTGGAGCGGGGCCAGTTGACGCTGGAGCAGCTGGACCAGGCCCTGGACGTGCTGCGGATGACCCACCCGTAGTCCGGCGCGCAGCCGGACCGGACAGGACCGATTGGGCGAATCACGAGCGAAGTCATTCGTGGCTCCCCCCACCGGCCTCGACGGGCGGGCTATGGCTGTTCCATGGCGATTCTCTCCCCCCCGGCTCAGCTGCCGGACAAAGCCCCGCCCGCAGAGCCGCAACAGCAGCCGGTCAAACGGCAGATCGCGCTGTGGCTGTGGCCGACGCTGATCACCCTTGCCGCAGCGATGTACAAGATCGACAGCACGGTGATGGGGAACGACGAGCTGGCGACATGGGAGGTGGCTCGTCGCAGTACCGGTCAGATCATGGCCACCTTGCACAACGTCGACGCGGTGCACGGCACGTACTACCTCTTCATGCACGTGTGGATGACCGTCTTCGGGGACTCGCCCGCCGCCATGCGCACTCCCTCCGCACTCGCCGTGGCCGCGGCGGCCGGCCTCGTGGCGCTGACCGGCCGCCGGCTGTTCGGCACGCGTGCCGGGCTGTACGCCGGACTGCTGTTCGCCCTCGTTCCCGCCGTGGGCCGGTTCGGTCAGGAGTCCCGCGCATACGCACTGGTCGTCCTCGTCGCGATCCTGGCGACCCTGCTGCTGCTCCGCGCACTGGACGTCCCCCGCAGCCTGTGGCGGTGGGGAGCCTACGCCCTGTGTCTGGCGTGCATCGGGCTGCTGCACCTCGTGGCCCTGACCATCGTGCTGGCGCACGCCGTCGTCGTCGTCTCGCGTGCACGGCACGGGCTGTGGGTGCTCTGGTCGTTCGGCCTGGCCGCCGCCGCCGGCACGGCCTGCGCCACGCCGGTCATCGTCCTGGGGCTGTCGCACGACGACCGGCAGCTGTTCTGGGTCCCCGAGCCGACTCTCTGGAGCCTCCTCGAGATCGCGCCGCAGGTGTTCGCGTCGGCCCTGTGCGCCGGAGCCGTGTTCGCGCTCGCCGTTCTGGCACGGAACGAGCGCCGTGAGGCACTGCTGCTGTGCGCCGCCCTGGCCGTCCTGCCGTTCCTCGAGATCTGGGTCGCGTCCCAAGGGGAGGTGTCCTACTTCCGCTACCAGTACGCACTGTTCACGCTGCCGGCCTGGTCGCTTCTGGCCGGTGCAGGCCTGGCGTCGGTGACGCGGTCCGGGGTCGCCGCGGTAGCCGCCCTGACCGTGCTCGGCCTGTTCACCCTCCCCGACCACGCGCAGATGCGGGAACAGTACGAGCACGACGTTCCCCACCGGGTGGACTACGAAGCGGCCGCCCGGACCATCGCGAAGTACCACCGCCCCGGTGACGCGGTCGTCTTCGGCAGAGGGTACGCCTGGATGCTCGGCGGAGGCGTCCGCTACTACCTGCCCCGCGATATGACGCTGCGCGAGACCATGGTGACAACAGCCGCCGACCGTGACGATCTCTACTCCAGGGACTGCCCGGACCCGGAGCGGTGCCTGGGGGCCGAGAACCGCGTCTGGGTGGTGGTGCAGGACCACGTCCCCGATCCGCTCGCTTCGATCGCCGCCGGCCAAGCCAAGGTCCTGCGTGCGAAGTTCGCGGCCAATGGGACGGTTCAGCACACCGGCGTGACCGTAGCACTCATGGTCCGCAAGCCCCGTTGAGCCGGACGTGAGCTGCGCTGCAGCGGGAGTCCGGTCCCCCGCCTAGGATCTTTGCATGACAGGATCAACGGGTATTCGGCGCTGGGCGCCAGGGGATCACATCCTCTGGCGCTATCGCGGCCATGCCGCGGGTCCGGCCGGCCGCGCCTTCCACATCTGCCGGCCAGTGACCGTCGTACAGGACACCGACGAGCTGCTCGCCGTGTGGATGGCTCCCGGCACCGAGTGCGTGAAGCCGTTGCTCGCCGACGGCACCCCGCTGCACGAGGAGCCGCTGGCCACCCGCTACACCGCGCCGCGCACCACTGCCCGTACCCGCTGGGCCGGCAACGGTGTGCTCAAGCTCGCGCAGCCAGGGGTGCCCTGGTCGGTCTGGCTCTTCTGGGAGCCCGCCTGGCACTTCCGCAGCTGGTACGTCAACCTCGAGGAACCCCACACGCGCTGGGCCGGCGGTGTCGACTCCGAGGACCACTATCTCGACATCTCCGTCTACCCCGACCGCAGTTGGCTGTGGCGGGACGAGGACGAGTTCGACCAGGCACAACGCGTCGGCCTGATGGACGAGGAAACGGCCCGGGGAGTACGGGAGGCGGGGCGGGCCGCGGTCGAGGTGATCCGCTCCTGGGGTGCGCCGTTCCGCGACCGCTGGGAGCTCTGGCGCCCCGACCCCACGTGGCAGGTTCCTGCCCTTCCGGCCGACTGGGACCGGCTTCCGACGCGGCGTGCGGCCTGATCCGGAGGGTCTGGCCGAATCCCGCCGGGAACACGCTCCGGCGTATACGACCTCGTGAGACTCTTGATGCGCCCCCTGGGGGCAAACGTAGGATCGTCGTCCGCAAGGCTGCGCCGTACGAGGGAGCAGGAGCGCAGGGCCCGACAGCAAGTCGTCCGTTTAGTCACAGAGCGTCCAGTCATCGAGCGTCTCGCGAGAGACATCGCGAGTCAGTCACAACAGGGGGTTGAGCTGTGCCGGAAGCCCGCCACCCTGTCGACGTCACCCCCAGAGCGGGTATACCGCCCCACGAGGCGATTGCATCGCACAACCGGCCCGGATGGACGGAATCCCACGCGTGACGGAGCATCCCACCTCCCACGAAGGCCGGCAGCCCCTGGCTGCCCGGTCGCACGAACGCACCCGGCCGCGGGCGCAGGCGGCCGGGGCCTCGCCCGCGCCCGCCGGGCCGCCGCCGAAGCCGCAGCCCCAGACGCAGCCACAGGTCCACGCCGCGCAGCTGCAGGCCCAGGACATCGCGGGGACCGCGAGACGCGAGGGCGACCGGCTGCGTTTCGTGGGGGCCGCCACGCGCCGGATCGCACGCGGCATCGACCTCGACGAGATCGTTCTCGGGCTGTGCCGGGCCACCGTCCCCACGTTCTCCGACGCGATCCTGGTCTATCTGCGCGACCCGCTGCCGGTGGGCGACGAGCGGCCCGTCTCGCCGTTCGTGCTGCGGCTGCGCCGAACCGACAGGCTGCGTTTAAGCGCTGACGACGCGGACCAGGGCCTGGTCACGACCATGCCGCTGCTGGACGCGGGAACCGAGCCCACGCCGGCCGCCGAGCTGTGCGAGGTCCGCTCCGGAGGGGCGCTGTCCGAGGTGCTGCGCGGGGTCCGGCCGGTCTTCGGCGACTCCGCCGCGGCCCGCGCCGCCCTGCCCGAACTGCTCGGCGACGGACGTTCCGTGCCGAGCGGCCACCGCGCGATACTCGCCCCGCTGCGCGGCCGCCGCCGGGTGATCGGCGCCGCCGTCTTCCTGCGCCGCCCCGACCGGCCCGCCTTCGAGCCGAACGACCTGCTGGTCGCGGCCCAGCTGGCGACCCACACGGCCCTCGGCATCGACAAGGCCGTGCTGTACGGGCGCGAGGCGTACATCGCCGACGAACTGCAGCGCACGATGCTGCCCGACTCCCTGCCGCAGCCGACCGGTGTCCGGCTCGCCTCCCGGTACCTGCCGGCGGCGGAGACCGCCCGCGTCGGCGGCGACTGGTACGACGCGATCCCGCTGCCCGGCAGCCGTGTGGCGCTGGTGGTGGGCGACGTCATGGGCCACTCCATGACGTCCGCCGCGATCATGGGCCAGCTGCGCACCACCGCGCAGACCCTGGCCGGCCTCGACCTGCCGCCCCAAGAGGTGCTGCACCACCTGGACGAGCAGGCCCAGCGCCTCGGCACCGACCGCATGGCGACCTGCCTGTACGCGGTGTACGACCCGGTCTCGCACCGCATCACCATCGCCAACGCGGGACATCCGCCGCCCATCCTGCTGCACCTGGGCGGGCGGGCCGAGGTGCTGCGCGTGCCGCCCGGCGCGCCCATCGGCGTCGGCGGGGTGGACTTCGAGGCCGTGGAGCTGGACGCCCCGGCCGGCGCGACCCTGCTGCTCTACACCGACGGGCTGGTCGAGTCGCGCCTGCGCGACGTGTGGACGGGCATCGAGCAGCTGCGGGAGCGCCTCGCCGCGACCGCGCAGCTGACCGGCCCCGACCACTCGCCGCCGCTGGAGGCGCTCTGCGACGACGTGCTGGACATGCTGGGCCCCGGCGACCGTGACGACGACATCGCGCTCCTCGCCGCCCGCTTCGACGGCATCGCCCCGAGCGACGTCGCCTACTGGTTCCTGGAGCCGGAGGACGCCGCCCCCGGCCGCGCCCGGCGCCTGGCACGGCGCGCGCTGGCCCGCTGGGGCCTGGAGGACCTCTCCGACTCGGTGGAGCTGCTGGTCAGCGAGGTGGTCACCAATGCCGTGCGGTACGCGGAGCGGCCGGTGACGCTGCGCCTGCTCCGCACCGACGTGCTGCGCTGCGAGGTCGGCGACGACTCGCCGCAGCTGCCCAGGCAGCGTCGGGCGCGGGACACCGACGAGGGCGGCCGAGGGCTGTTCCTGGTCAACCGGCTCGCCCGCCGGTGGGGTGCGACGCGACTGTCGACGGGCAAGGTGGTCTGGTTCGAGCTGCCGATCAGGTCGCGCGGGGAGCGCAGGAGGCTGGACCGGGTGACGTAGAAGCCGTTGTAGGCGGCCTTGTCGGAGCCGTAGTAGCTGATGACG